>NZ_CAJXMA010000013.1:0-50414 GCF_913056445.1 uncultured Halovibrio sp. | reverse complement strand
CCTACCAGGTCAGCGGCGAGTACGCCATGCACATGGCCGCCGGCGAGAAGGGCTGGCTGGACGCCGATGCGGTGATGATGGAGAGCCTGACCGCCCTGCGCCGTGCCGGTGCCGATGCCATACTCACCTATTTCGCGGTCAGGGCTGCACGCCTGCTCAGGGGCACCAACGCATAAGGACGCATCATGAACCAGGCGGTAACCGACACCAGTAGCCTGCAGCTGCCGGACCTCAAGGCGCCGGAGAACTATTTCAATCGCGAGATCAGCCACCTGCAGTTCAACTACCGGGTGCTGCGTCAGGCCTGTGATGAAAGCCATCCGCTGCTGGAACGGCTCATGTTCTGCTGCATCTTCAGCAGCAACATGGACGAGTTCTTTGAGATCCGGGCCGCCGGTCTGCGCCAGCAGCTCAAGTACGGTCGGGAAGTGCCCGGCCCGGATGGGCGGGCGCCGCAGCAGACTTTGAGCGAGATCGCCGATGTTGCCCACCGTTATGTGGAGGAACAGTACCGGATCCTGAACGAACGGATCATTCCGGAACTTCGCGAGGAGGACATCCACTTCGTGCGTCGGCGGGACTGGACCCGGGCCCAGGCGGACTGGGTGGCACGCTATTTCCGGGATGAGATCATGCCGGTGGTTAACCCCATCGGGCTGGATCCATCCCATCCGCTGCCGCGACTGGTGAACAAGAGCCTGAACTTCATCGTGGAACTGGACGGTAAGGACGCCTTCGGCCGGGAGACCGGCATGGCGATCGTGCCTGCGCCGCGTTCGCTGCCCAGGCTGGTGCGGCTGCCGGACGAGGTGTGCACCAGTGGCGACAATCTGGTGTTCCTGTCCTCCATGATCCACGCGCACGCCAACCTGCTGTTTCCCGGTATGCGCATCAAGGGCTGCTACCAGTTCCGCCTCACGCGCAACGCGGACCTGGAACTGGAGGATGATCTGGAGGATCTGGCCTCCGCCCTGCGGGGTGAGCTTCTGAGCCGGCGCTTTGGCGATGCGGTACGCCTGGAGGTGGCGGACAACTGCCCCCGCCACCTGGCGGATTTCCTGCTGCGCCAGTTCGGCCTGACGGAGCGCGAACTCTACTGGGCCAACGGTCCTGTGAACCTGGCGCGCCTGACCGCCGTCAGCGATCTGGTGGACCGCCCGGACCTGCAGCATCCCCCCATGACGCCGGGTCTGCCCAAAACCCTCAAGGGCCGTGAGAGTACCCTGGATGCCGTGCGTCAGCAGGACATACTGCTGCTGCATCCCTACGAAAGTTACTCGCCCGTGGTGGATTTCCTGCGCCAGGCCGCTCGGGATCCGCAGGTGCTGGCCATCCGTCAGACCCTGTATCGCACCGGCGCTGACTCCGAGATGGTGGAGGCCCTGGCCGAGGCGGCACGACGGGGTAAGGAAGTGACGGCGGTCATCGAGTTGCGGGCCCGTTTCGATGAGGCGGAAAACCTGGAGCTGGCGAGTCGGCTCCAGGAGGCCGGTGTGATCGTGGTCTACGGCGTGGTGGGCTACAAGACCCACGCCAAGATGATCCTGATCGTGCGCCGGGAGAACGGGCGCCTGAAGCGCTATGTGCATCTGGGGACCGGCAACTACCATGCCGGCAACGCGCGGCTCTATACCGACTACAGTTTCATGAGCTGCGACGACGCCCTGGGCGACGACGTCAACAAGATCTTCCAGCAGCTGACCGGCATGGGCAAGACCCTGCGCATCCAGAAGCTGCTGCACGCGCCCTTTACCCTGCACAAGCGGGTGCTGGAGATGATTGAGCGTGAGACCTCCAATGCGCTGGCCGGCAAACGCGCGCGCATCATCGTCAAGGTCAACGGCCTGACCGAGGCGGAGGTGATCCGGGCGCTCTACCGGGCCTCCTGCGCCGGGGTCCAGGTGGATCTGATCGTGCGTGGCATCTGCTGCCTGCGCCCCAGGGTCGAGGGGCTCTCCGACAACATCCGTGTGGTTTCCATCATCGGGCGCTTCCTGGAGCACAGCCGCGTCTACTGGTTCGCCAATGCCGGGGAACCGGAGGTCTACTGCTCCAGCGCCGACTGGATGGAGCGCAACCTGATCAGCCGGGTGGAAACCTGCTTCCCGATTGAGGACCGGCGGCTGGCGCGGCGGCTGCGCCGGGATCTGGAGGTGTACCTGAGGGACAACGCCCAGAGCTGGGAACTTCAGCCCGACGGCAATTACATTCAGCGCCAGCCGGCTGCCGGGGAGAAACGTGTGGCCAGTCAGCAGGCGTTGATGCAGCGGCTCACGGGGTCCAGCTGAACCATGCGCTGGCTGCCCCTGATTGCGCTTGCGTTGCTGGTCGCTATTGCCGGGGGTGCTCCCTATGGTCTGGGGGCGCTCACGGAATCCGGGTTCCGTTCGGTTGTGCGTGATTTCGACCGGGAGAGCCGTGACTGGCGGCTGACCAACCTGGATTACGAGCGCGGCTATCTCAACGCGGTTGCCCGGTATGAGCTGCGCTGGCGCTCGGGCGATGGCCGGGAGCAGGTGCTTCCGCTGGTGACACGCTTCAACCATGGGCTGACGGATGTGCGGGCGGTAACGCGCCTGACGGACGACGCTCTTGAATCGCTTTCCCCGCTGATGCCCGAGGGGCAGGAGCCAAGGCTCCGGGTCGAGGTTGGCGTCGGTGGTGGCGCTGATATCCGCATGCGTATTCCCCGGCTTGAATGGGGGCCGGACACGCCGGTCCCCGAGCTGGCAGGTTCCAGCGGCGAGGTCGCCCCGGTGGATCTGACCGGGGAATGGTCGCGGGGGAATCACCACCGGCTGAGTATGCAGTGGGCGGGTCTTTCCATGGATCTGGGCGATGCCCGCATCGAGGTGGACAGCGTTAAGCTCGATCACCGGCTCGGCCCTCTGGGTGAGCGTCTCTGGCAGGGCGAAAGCCGGCTTGATGTGGCTTCGCTGACGGTGGACCCGGTTCTGGACGATCCGATCGTGGCCGAGGATGTCCGTTTCCGGCTCCTGGCCGGAGACGAGGAAGGCTATCTGGATGCCAGCCTGGAGGCTGTGATCGGGGAGCTGCGTAACGCGGGGCGTTCCTTCGGTCGTCAGGCGCTGGTGCTGAAGGCGGAGGATCTTCATACAACCAGTCTCAACAACGCTGTGGACAGTTTCATGGAACTGCGCTCGGCCGAGGCGGATGCCGGGGACGGCACTGGGCTGCAGGGCCAGGAACTCATGGACCGGTACACCCGTCTTTCCCGGAACCTGCAGACGCTGTCCGCGCGTGGTGGGCGCCTGAGCCTGGAGGAGCTGCTTCTGACGCTGCCGGATGGCACTGTGGAAGGGGAGGGCTTCCTGGCTTACCCGCGCCGGCCCGAGTCGGAGTGGGAGCAGCCGGTGAGTCTGCTCCGGCATGCCAAGGCCGAGGGTGTCCTGTATGTGGACCGCGGCATGGTCTGGGCCCTGCCGCGGGTCGCGCGACGCCTACTCGGCCGGCTCGAGCGGGAGAACGTGGTCACGCCCCGGGACGGGCGCTATCACCTGGACCTGCGTCTGGAATCGATGCAGCTCCGGGTCAACGACGCCCGCTTCGAGGTGCCCCCCTTACTCTGAGTCCGCCGGCAGGTGGATGAGGCCAGCGCTGCCGATGCCGCGCGGGTCGGCGGCGCCCCGGATGAGCCCCGAGCTCCTGTCCCGCTGGATCAACTGCATGTTGCCGTAGGTGCGGTCCACGTCGTGCAGTTCATGACCCATGGCCCGCAGTGCCTGTTTCTCGGCCTGTGAGAAGGTCTGCGGCTCATGCTCGATCCGGTCCGGCTCATACTGGTGGTGGAAGCGCGTACGGCTGACCACCGTTTCAGGGGGCCTGCCATCGAGCACATCCAGTGCGGCCAGGAAGTTCATGGTGATGATCCGGCTGCCGCCCGGGGCGCCCAGCGCCGTGATCCTTTTCGGGCTGCGGATGATCAGCGGGCTCATGCTGGAAAGCGGGCGCTTGCCGGCTTCCACCTGATTCGCCTTACCGCCGACCAGCCCCCATGCATTGGCATGCCCGGGGCGGATGCTGAAGTCATCCATCTCGTTGTTCAGTACAACGCCGGTGTCCTCGGAGGTGACCCCGGAGCCGAACGGATAGTTGATGCTCAGGGTGGCGGATACGATGTTGCCCTCGGTGTCCATGACCGACAGATGGGTGGTGTGGTGGCCGTCGGTGCCGGGGCCACCCAGATCGGCGCTGGGCGTTGCGCGCTGGGGGTTGATGCTGCTCGCGAGGGTTCGCAGGTAGGCCGGATCGCGCAGCCGTTCCCGGGGGATATCGGTGTAGGCGGGGTCGCCCATGTGCACGGCGCGATCCCGGTAGGCCCGGCGCATCATTTCGGCCAGCCAGTGTACGCGGGTTACCCGGTCTGCGTCCTCGGGAACCGGCCGCTGCTCCAGCATGCCGAACAGCTGGGCCAGTGCCATGCCGCCCGAAGAGGGTGCCGGAGCGGTCAGCAGGGTGGCATTGCCGTAATCGATGCGTACAGGATCGCGCTCGATCAGTTCATAGCCGGCCAGGTCTTCCATGGTCCAGATGCCGCCGGCCTCGCGGGCATCCTCAACCAGCTGTTCCGCGACCGGTCCCTGGTAGAACCCCGCGCGTCCTTCATCGGCCAGGGTTTCCAGTGTCCGTGCCAGTGCCGGTTGACGGATTTCATGGCCTTTATCCGGGACTCTGCCGTCCTCCAGGAAAAGGTCACGGGTGCCGGGGTACTCCCGCATGACCTCCAGGCGGAAGTTGGCGAGATTGCGGTAACGCTCATCCACGGGGAAGCCTTCACGGGCAAGGCGGATGGCCGGGGCCAGGCTGCGGGTGAGCGGCAGCTGACCGTATTCCGAGGCCATGTGGTCAAAAGCCGCGGGCTGGCCGGGAATGCCTGCGGCCAGGGCGCCGTTCAGCGAGGGCTTGCCTTCCCGGACGTCGCCTTTTTCATTGAGGTAGAGTTCGGGGTGGGCGTCACCAGGCGCTTCTTCCCGGGCATCGATGACGGTAGTCTCGCCGTCGGCCTGCCGGATAACCCAGAAGCCGCCACCGCCAATGCCCGAGCTGTAGGGTTCCACTACGCCCAGGGCGGCAGCGGTGGCGACGGCCGCATCCACGGCATTGCCGCCGTTCTCAAGGACCTTGAGCCCGGCCTCGGTGGCCATGGGGTGGGCCGAGGCAACGCCGGCGTTGGGCTCGGGCTGCCCGCCGCTCAGGGCACATCCGGTCATGAGCAGCGCGGCGAGCGCTGCGGTGAACAGGCTGCCGATGCGTCTCATGGCGTGTCTCCTCAGCCGTTGCGTTGCTGGAAATGGCGGTGGAGGCTCTCCGAAACCTCGGGGTCGACAAAGCCGCTGACATCCCCGCCCAGACCGGCGATTTCCCGGATCAGGCTGGAGGAGAGAAAGGACAGGTGGTTGGCCGGTGTCAGGAAAATGCTTTCGACCCCGGGTGCCAGTTCCCGGTTCATGTCCGCGAGCTGGAACTCGTATTCGAAGTCCGAAGCTGCGCGCAGACCCCGCAGGATGATGTTGCCGTTCTGTTCCTTAACGAAGTCCGCCAGCAGTTTGCTGAAGCCCATCACGCGGACGTTGGGCAGGTCCGAGAGGACGTGTTCGCAGAGCCGGACCCGTTCTTCCAGGGGCAGCAGGGGGCCTTTCTTGGTGCTGGAGGCAACGGCGACCACGACTTCGTCGAAAATGCGGGATGCGCGCTGGACCAGATCCGTGTGGCCGTTGGTGACCGGGTCAAAGGTGCCCGGGTAGATGGCAGTGTTCATCAGCGTTTCTCCAATGCCTTATGCGTTGCTCTGGAGTCGCCCAGCCAGCCTGTGGCTGTTGCGTGCCGCCAGAGCATACACGGTCAGCTGCGGATTCGCACCCAGACTGGTGGGGAAGATCGACGCATCGTGCACGGAGAGATTGCTCAGGTGATGGTGCTCGCCCCAGCTGTTGACCACGCTGCGGGCCGGATCATCGCCCATGGCGCAGCCACCCATCTGGTGGGCCGTGAACAGGCGGGCCCGGAGTTCCGCCAGGGGCAGCTCCCGGATGCCCTGTTCGGCTTCCTTCCAGCTGTGCCAGTAGGGCGCATCCATGTGTACCGGGCGCACCGCTTCGGCGCCGGCGGCGAACTGGATCTCGGCCATGCGCAGCCAGGCATGCCGGAAGGCGGACCACAGCGAGTCACTGATGGGATAATGCAGCTGCGGGCTGTTGTCGTCGCGCAGGGTGACGGTACCGCCCTCGCTGTCGCTGTTGAAGCCGTCACGCAGCAGCGCAATGATGGATTGGGTCTGCGGGAAGTGGCGCGCCTGTTCGACCATGGCCTCGCCGTGGTCCGGCAGCACGGCAGCCGCCATGACCGGGTGCAGCGGCGGCACTTCCAGCTTGTAGCCGGGGCTGCCGGTGACGCCGTTGCGCCAGAGGAATTCGTCCGAGTAGATGGACTGGGGCGCGCCGTAGTAGGGCTCCACGGTCTCCGGCATGCGCGCCACTGTGGCGTTGACCGGGTGCAGGAAGGTGCGGCGGCCGATGCGGTCATAGGGGTCGGGAACCTCTGAGCGCAGCAGAATACCGGGAGAGCCGATGGCACTGCCGGCGACCACGAAGTGCCGGGCCCGGATGCGCATCCGGCGGCCGGTGACGGTGACGCCGTCGCTGCCGAGGGCCGTGCCCCGGAGTTCGCGCACCTGATCTCCCTGGTGATTGAGCCGGTCCACGCGCAGCGAGTGGATCAGCGTGGCGCCATCACCCAGGGCTGAGGGCACGCTGGTCACGAGTGTGCCCTGCTTGGCGTTGGTGGGGCAGCCCATGCCGCAGTAGCCCAGGTTCCAGCAGTTGCGCACATTGCGGGGAATCGTCTTCCAGTCCCAGCCCATGCGCTCACAGCCGTCGCGCAGGATGTCGTTGTTGCGGTTGGGATCCACGTTCCAGGTCTGGATGTTCAGGGCCTGTTCCCGGTTGGCGAACCAGGGGGCCAGGGTTTCCGGATCGCAGTCCTGCACGCCGTGGGTGTTCTGCCAGTGGTGGAGGGTCTGTTCCGGTGTCCGGAAGCTGGACGTCCAGTTGACGGTGGTGGACCCTCCCACGCACCGGCCCTGGAGGATGGCGATGCTGGCGTCGGCTGTGGCGCGGGTCATGCCTTCCTGATAGAGCCGGCTGTAGGCCTTGTGTTCGTCCATGGTGAAGTCCGGGTCGTGATACAGGCGGCCCTCTTCCACCATGATCACCTTCAGGCCGGCGCGCGCGAGCACTTCGGCGGTGGTGCCGCCACCTGCTCCGGTTCCGATAATGGCCACATCCGCCTCAAGTGTGCGGTCTTCTTCCAGCAGGGCCGCGTCGACCACGTCCCAGCCGTCATTTATGCCTTTGCCATACAGATTGAAATTGGCCATCGGGGCTCCGTGTCCGTCATGTCGGGGTCAGTTCAGGCGGATGCCTTCTGCATCTGGGGCAGTGCGTCATAGGTGTAGGCGGGCGGTCCGGGGTAGCCCATCTGTTCCCAGTGTGCCGGCTGACCGTACCAGGCTGCATTGCTCACCTGGATCAGCCCCAGGTAGGCCTGGTTGAAGATGTTGAACATGCTGCCGCGCCAGCGCTGGAGAAAGGCCTCGGCCTGCTCCCCGGAGACATTGGGCCAGTAGGAGGAAACGCGGGCCAGGGTCAGCCGGGTGATGGAGGATTCCAGCAGGTCGAACAGCTGGCGGAACTGGCGCTGGTTGGGCGGCCCCATGGCGTGGAAGGCTTCGTCCATGGCGACCAGGGTCTCCGACAGGGCGCTGTTCCTCGCCTCCGCCTCCCGCGGCATGCCGGGGCCCACAATGGCGGGCAGCAATGCCGCCATGACCACCCGATCCTCCTCGGTCATGAAGCGCCAATGCCGGTCTGGGTCGGCGGTGGTGGCCGGGATCATCGGGTCGTGGGTGGGTCGGGCGGAACAGCCGGCGAGTCCGGCCAGAACCAGAGCGCCGCCGGCCGCCACCCCGCCCTGGAAGCCAAGGCGGAGGAACTGGCGGCGATCCGGGTCGGGGGAAGATGAATCCATGGGCCAGGCTCCTGTCAGCGGATGAACAGTTTGTAGATCACCCTGTGCAACAGTGTGCCGTGAGGTGCGTGTATGGCCTTGCCGCTGTTGAGCCGCTGCTTGCTCATGACGCCCCGCGCATTGCTGAAGGTGACGAAGCCCTCGCGGCCGTGGTAGGCGCCCATGCCGGAATGGCCGACGCCCCCGAACGGCAGGTCATCCTGCCCCACATGAACCAGCGTGTCGTTGATGCACATGCCGCCGGAATGGGTCTGTTCCCGCACCCGGCGCTGCTCGCTGCGGTCATAGCCGAAGTAGTACAGGGCCAGCGGGTTCGGGCCGCTGTTCACGTAATCAAGCGCATCCTCGAGCTGGTCATAGGCCACGATCGGCAGCAGCGGCCCAAAGACCTCGTCCTGCAGCACCTGCATGTCCTGCGTGGCACCCAGGACCAGGTGCGGCGGCAGCTTGCGGGTGTCCTCGCCAAAGTACTCGTTCCCCGGGTTGATCTGGATGATATCGGCACCCTTCCCGCGGGCGTCATCCAGCACGCCCGTCAGGCGTTCGTGCTGGCGTTCGTTGATGATGCTGGTGTAGTCCGGGTTGTCCTTGATCGTGGGGTACATGCGGGCCACCGCACTCCGGAAGCTGTCCACGAAGCTGTTCACCCGGTCACGGGGGCACAGGATGTAGTCCGGTGCCACACAGGTCTGGCCGGCATTGATGCACTTGCCGAAGGCGATGCGTTCGGCCGCATCCTTCATGGGCACTTCCCGGGAGATAATCGCGGGCGACTTGCCGCCCAGCTCCAGGGTTACCGGCGTGAGGTTCTCGGCGGCCGCCTTCATCACCATGCGCCCGATGGGGGTGGAGCCGGTGAACAGCAGGTGGTCGAACGGCTGTGAGGAGAAGGCCTGGGCCACGTCCGCCTCACCGTTGATGACAGTGACCAGGTCGGACGGGAAGGTCTCGTGCAGCAGCCGTTCGAGCATGGCCGAGGTGGCCGGTGTGAACTCGGAGAGCTTGAGCATCACCCGGTTGCCGGCGGCCAGCGCCGCGGTCAGGGGCCCGGCGGCCAGGAACAGCGGGTAGTTCCACGGCACCATGATGCCGACCACGCCCAGGGGTTCGTAGTGCACCTCGTTGCGGGCCGGCTGGAAGAGCACGTGCACCTTGCGCTTCTCGGGCTTCATCCAGCTGCTGAGGTGGCTCAGGCTGTAGTTGATGTTCTGGATCGAGGGCATGATCTCGGCGAGCAGGGTTTCGTCCCGGGAGCGGCCGCCGAAGTCCTCGCTGATGGCGTCGCACAGCGCATCCTGGTTGGCCAGAAGCACGCGCTTGAGACGCTTGAGATGCTCCCGGCGCTCGGTGCCGCTGGGCATGGGCTGGGCCCTGAAGGCCTCCCGCTGGGCGCTGAACGCACGGCTGATCTGTTGGATCTGCTTACGGTTATCCGTCAGCTGAACAACGTTGGCGACCATGGCTGGTTCTCCTGTATTGTCCCGGAGTTCTGCCGCTGATCCTTTGTGGCGGATCCGTTGCTGGCAGATCTAGAGCATGTACTCTAGGATCAATATTAGAGCATGTGCTCTAGCAGTCAATACACCAGCGCCGATGGAATGCGTCTCCAGGGCCGAGGATTGCCATGAAAACCCGTGACAGGATTCTCAAAGCCAGCCTCCAGCTGTTCAACGAACAGGGTGAACGCAATGTGACCACCAACCACATCGCCGCGCACCTGGGCATTTCGCCGGGCAACCTCTATTACCACTTCCGCAACAAGGCGGACATCATCTATTCGCTGTTCCTGCAGTATCGGGGGCTGGTGGACCGGTATCTCAAGGTGCCGCGCAACCGCACGCTCACGGTGGAAGACAAGATGTTCTATCTGGAATCCGTTTTCGACGGCCTGTGGCACTACCGATTCTTCCACCGCGATCTGGAGTACCTGCTGACCATGGATGAGCGGCTGCGCCACGACTACCGGGAGTTCACCTTCCACTGTCTGGGAGAGATCCGGGCTGTCCTGAAAGGGCTTCAGGAAGCGGGCATTCTCCGCCCCCACTCCGAGCAGGAGCATGAGGCCATGGCCCTGAATGTGTGGCTGGTGGTGACCAACTGGATGGCGTTCCTGAAGACAGCGAGTGCCGACGGCGGCAGCGACGGCAATACCCAGCGGGAGCTCAAGCAGGGCATCTACCAGGTGCTCACCCTGGAAATGCCGTATCTGACGGAGGCGTATTACGAGCGTGTGACGGCGATCCGGGAGCAGTACCGGCCGGATCTCAGTGTCATGGAGGGGGGCTCCCGGGCGGAGGAGCCCGATCTGTCAGTCTGACGCCGGTTCCACGCCGAGCAGCCAGTCGCTGAGGTGGTTGCGGGCCGGTTCCACGCCCTGCCCCTTGAGGGCTGAGAATGGCTGGATGTGGTGAATGCACTCAATGCCTTCGAGGTCCCGCCGGACGCTCTCAATCTGTCGCCGCGCCGGGTTGCTCTTGAGCTTGTCGGCCTTGGTCAGAAGCAGCATCATTGGCAGCCCGTGATGCTCGCACCACTCGATCAGCATGGCGTCGAACTCCGACAGTGGGTGGCGCAGATCCATGATCAGGGTCATGCTCACCAGCGACTGCCGGTGGGCCAGGTAGTCGCCCAGGTGTTTCTCCCACTGCTTCTGGGTATTGCGCGAGACGCGCGCGAAACCGTAGCCGGGCAGATCCACCAGCCGGGTTCCGGGCGTACTGAGTGAGAAGAAATTGATCAGCTGGGTGCGGCCCGGTGTCTTGCTGGTGCGAGCCAGGCTTCCGATCCGGGTTATGGCATTGATGGCGCTGGATTTGCCCGAATTGGAGCGCCCGGCAAAGGCCACCTCGCGCCCGGTGTCTTCGGGGCACTGGTCGAGCCGTGCGGCGCTGGTCAGAAAACGGGCACTGTTGAAAGCGATACGGGTCGTATGTCCGGTCACGGCGCGGCCTGCGTCCATTGATTTCAGTCGGTGGCGAAACATGTATAATACCACACCAGTTTGCGGGGCCGGCGCCTTTGAAGGAGCCGGCCGAACGGACAATGTGTAATCCGAGTGGTGTCACGATGAGAAAACTGCTGACCGGTCTTGTACTGACAGTGGGCCTGGCCGGACTGGCTCAGGCGGCCGACCCGAGCGCCGGGGGAGAAATCGCCCAGAACCAGTGCGTTTCCTGCCATGGGCAGAATGGCGTTGAGCCGCTGCAGCCGAATTACGCACGGCTGGCCGGACTGGGTGAGGACTACCTGTTCAAACAGCTGAGCGCGATCAAGAGCGGCGATCGCAATGTGCCGGAGATGATGGGCATTGTGAGGGGGCTGGATGAGCAGGACATGCGCAATCTGGCGGCCTACTACAACCAGCAGGAGATGCCCCGTGGCGAGGCGAACCCGGAGAAGGTGGACGCCGGCGAATCCCTCTACCGCGGTGGTGACCTGTCGCGCGATGTGGCGGCCTGCATTGCCTGTCATGGCCCGAAAGGGCTGGGCAATGAGCCTGCCGGTTATCCGCGGCTGAGCGGCCAGTCCGCGGAGTATGTGGTCAAGTCCCTGAAGGACTACCGCTCCGGTGAGCGCGTCTATAATGCGCAGAGCCAGATCATGGGCGACATCGCCAGTAAGCTCAACGATGATGAGATCTCGGCGGTGGCCGAGTACATCGAAGGGCTCTACTGAGAGCTTTCCGCGGAACCGCTACTTGCCGACTCCTGCAAAGTTCGCTTCAATAGGAGGCGCTTTTCACTTTCAGTGACCGCAGGAGAACGGCATGCTTTACCGCAGCCTGATCGCACTTACCGCCTTCCTCGCCATGGTCCCGGCCGCAATGGCTGCGGAATGGGAGGAAGGCACCCATTACAGGACCCTTTCCGAACCTGTTGAGACCCGATCCGGGGACCAGCTCGAACTGGCTGAGGTCTTCTGGTACGGCTGTCCTTCCTGCTACAGCATGCAGCCCGTCATCGAGGAGTGGAAGGAGACCAAGCCCGATGATGTGAACCTGCGTCATGTACCGGCATCGCTGAGGCGTGACTGGGCACCCCACGCGAAAGCGTTCTACGCCGCGCGTCAGCTGGGTGTTGTGGACGGGATCCATTCCGAGCTGTTTGATGCGCTGGCTGGCGAACGGCGTGACCTGAATGATGTCGATGCCATTGCTGCTTTCTTCGAGGAGCAGGGAGTGGCGGAAGCCTCGGAGGTCCGGGATGCCTGGGGCAGTTTTGCGGTTGACACCGCCATGCGCCGTGGCCGCCAGTTCCAGCAGGGGGCCAAGGTGACCGGCACCCCGACCCTGGTCGTTGAGGGTAAGTATGTCATCTCCGTCAGGGCGGCCGGCAGCTACGAGAATATGCTGGCCATTGCCGATCACCTGCTGGAAAAGGAACGCTCCGGCGACTGACTGTGTATCCGAAGCTGCGTGACCAGGTCCGGCGTCTGGCCGCCCCCGGCCGCCCCCGGGGAGCGGCTTCAACCTCCAACAGCGCCCCCTCCCTGGCCGAGACGGGCCGGATACGGCTGCTCACCTTCAATATTCAGGTGGGCATTGCCACTGAAGCCTATCACCACTATTTCACCCGGAGCTGGCAGCATCTGCTGCCCCATTCCCAGCGCCGGGACAACCTGGACCGCATTGCGGAACTGTTGCGGGACTACGATGTGGTGGCTCTTCAGGAATGCGATGGTGGCTCGCTGCGCAGTGGTTTCGTCAACCAGGTCCAGTACCTGGCAAGCCAGGGCGGCTTCCCCTACTGGCGCCAGCAGCTCAACCGCAATCTCGGGCGTATCGCCCAGCACAGCAACGGTATCCTCAGCCGTTACCAGCCCCTGAGGGTGGAGGAGCACCGCCTGCCGGCGCTGATTCCGGGGCGTGGTGCCATGATGGCGTTCTACGGCAACCCGGAGGATCCGCTCGTTCTGGTGCTGATGCACCTGTCCCTGAGCAAGGGGGCGCAGAATCGCCAGCTGGGTTACATCCGGGAACTGATCGCCCCTTACCGGCATGTGGTGCTCATGGGCGATATGAATGCCCATGCTGAGCAGCTTCTGACCCATTCCCCGCTGCGCTCGGCAGAGCTGATTCCGCTTCCGGATTCGGCGATGAGCTTTCCCAGCTGGCGCCCGGAAAAGGCGCTGGATCACATCCTGGTGAGCCCGACACTGGATGTGCACGACACCCGCGTTGTGGACTATCCGGTGTCGGATCACCTGCCGGTCAGTATGGAGATCGAGATTCCTGGGGTTACCGGGTAGACGGGGCCACTCCCGGTGTCGGCCCTGCTGGGCAGGAGCACCTTATGGGCTATACTCGGAGAGAACGGCGATTCTTTCCGGCCCCGGGGCTGACCATGGCGGAATTCGATGAGGAGCGTAATCAGCTCCAGATCAAACTGGTCTACTATGGGCCAGCCCTCAGTGGCAAGACCACGAACCTTGCCGCTCTCCATGATCTGCTTCAGCCGGATCTCAAGGGCGATATGATGGTGCTTGAGACCCAGAACGACCGCACCCTTTTCTTTGATCTGTTCCCTCTCGGCTTTCAGCTGCCTTCCGGACTGACCGTGACCCTCAAACTGTATACCGTGCCCGGCCAGGTCCAGCATGACAGCACACGCAAGGCGGTCCTTTCTCGTGCGGACGGTGTGGCTTTCGTAGCCGATTCCCAGCGTAACCAGGAACAGAACAACCTGGAATCCTTCCGGAACCTGAGCGAGAACGCCAGCCGTGTTGGGCTGGATTTCGGGGCGCTGCCGCTGGCCGTCCAGTTCAACAAGCGGGATCTCGGGGACGTGGTATCGAAGCCGGATCTGGTTGCCCGGTGGCAGAGCAGCCCCTGGTGGCCGATCAAGCTGGCGACTGCCCTGGAGAACAAGGGGGTTCTGGAGACGTTCCAACTGCTTCTGGAGCGGACCTGGGGTGCGCTTGACCGTGACTACGCACTGGGGGAACAGCATGGCCTGGATCGCGTGACATTTGTACAGAACGTGTTGGGGCAGAGTGATGCCGTCTGTTGAGCCCGGGATTGGGGACTTCGGTGAGCTGGAAGCGAGGCTGGAGCAGCTCGGCTGGAATGATCTGATGAGCGAGCGCGAAACGGCGCTGCTGGAGAAGTCGCTGACGCAGGTTGCCGGGGCGCCGGTTGCCATCGTCATGGCCGCCGGAGAACAGCCGGCTGCTCCCATTCGCCATCAGCTTCAGACCGTGGCCTGGGTCAGTGCGGATCTTGAAACCGGCCTGCTCCAGGGGCTTGCCCGTACGGCGGAACGGGTGCTGTACCAGGCCTCCCGCTATTACCTGGCGGCCAATCTGCATCTGGATGTGGTCCAGCGCAATTACCAGGAGCTCCAGCAGCAGCACGCCCAGCTACAGGCATCGGAGGCCCGGTACCGGGAGCTTTCAGAGCAGCTGGAGGAGCGCGTTCAGGCTCAGGTGGCACAGATCGAGGATCGTCAACGGCGTCTGTACGCGTCGGAAAAACTCAATGCGGTGGGGCGCCTGGGGGCCGGGGTTGCCCATGAGATCAATAACCCCATTGGCTTCATACGCTCCAACCTGAACTCGGCGCGGGATTACCTGGGGACTTTCTCCGAACTGTCGAAGCGGCTGCGCACCCTGCCGGGGGGCGAAGAGCTGGCCCGCGAGCTGGACCTGGATTTCGTGGTCCCTGATTTCCAGGACCTGATTGATGAATCCATTGATGGTTCCGCCCGTGTTGCGGCGATTGTGAGTGCACTGCGCCGCTTTGCCGGCACGGATGAAAGTGGTGTCTCCTCTGTCTGTATCAATGAGTTACTGCAGGGCGTCTGGGCGGTGGCGGAAGGAAGCCTTGGGGATGTGACGGTCAACTGGGCGCTGGATGAATCCATTCCAACGGTTGAAGTGGATCGGGCAGGGATCAGTCAGGCCTTCTACAATCTTATGGAGAATGCCTCACTGGCGGCGGAACGCCCGGTAGGGCTGGCTGTTGCAACCGAGGGCCATGAGCAGGGTGTGCGCGTGCGGCTCCGGGATGATGGTGACGGGATGGCTCCGGAGGTGTTGGCCAGGGCCTTTGATCCCTTCTATACGACAAGGTCTGTAGGGGCTGGCACTGGTCTTGGGCTGAGTGTGTGCCGTGACACCATCCGGGCCCACGGCGGAGGCATTGAGATCAGCAGTGAGCCTGGTTCCGGAACCGACGTGTCAGTATGGCTTCCCGGGAACCCATCTGCTGGTGACAGCTGAACCAGGCGTGTTGCATGTCCGAATTTGACCAGTACTTTCTGTCCAGCAGCAAACAGTCCGGAGAGTCTGAGCCAGACTCTCCGCAAACAGGCCAGTATCGTCTGCTGTTTGTGGACGATGAACCCAATGTGCTGAGTTCCCTGCGCCGGACCTTTCACCGGGAGAACTATGGGATCCAGTGTGCGGCCAGTGCTGAGGAGGCTCTGGCCCTGGTGCGTTCCGAGCGTTTCCATCTGATGATTACCGATTTCAAGATGCCCGGTATGAATGGGGCGGACCTGCTGCGGGAAGTCAGGGAGATCTCGCCGGACACCATGCGCATCATGCTGACCGGGCATGCGGATACCCAGGCGGTGATGACCGCCATCAATGAAGGGGCGGTCTATCGCTTCATCCTCAAGCCCTGGAACGATGACGACCTGCGCGTGACGGTGGCCCTGGCGCTGGAGCAATACGAGCTGCGGGAGAAGAACCGCAGCCTGGAAAAGACAACCAGTCGCCAGGAAAAGGACCTGGATGTCTTCCGCAAGATGAATCAGCAGCAGCGCAGCCAGCTGGCGCTGATGCTGCACAAGCATGGACTCATCAACCGCCAGCAGGTCCAGGAGGTCTACAAGATCCAGCAGGCGCGCAAGGTGGCGACCATCCGGCTGCTGCTTGAGAAGGAATGGGTCTCCCGGGAAAAGCTCTACAGCCTCCTGCGCGACGAGCTGCTCTTTGATGAGGTCGCGCTGGCGGAATTCGCCGTTGATCCGGAAGCCCTGGACCTGATCCCCGCGGATGTCTGCCAGGGCCAGCTTCTGCTGCCCCTGCGGGTCAGGGGGCGCCGTCTGGTGCTTGCCATGGCGGATCCGCTCAACCAGCCGCTCATCGAGGAACTTTCCTTCGCCATTGGGCTGAAGATTGAGCCGGTGCTGGTGCGGGTGGATGAGCTGGAGGAGCGGCTGGGTCAGTTGTTCGGCGATCCCAGGGAAGGCATGGAGGAGCTCGAGTCCGTCTTCGATGCCAATGATCCTGGTGACACCATCGAGCTGGTCATCGAGGACGATGACTCCGATGTGGACCTGGAAGGGTTGCTGTCGGATACCCAGCAGCCCTCGGCGGTGCGTGTGGTCAACGCCGTCATCATGGAGGGACTGCGGCTGGGGGCAAGCGATATCCACATCCAGCCACGTACCAATGTGGTGGTGGTCCGCTACCGGATTGACGGGGTTCTGCAGGACAAGATCCGTATTCCGAGCACCATGCAGATGAGCATTGTCTCGCGGATCAAGGTGATGTCGGAGCTGGACATCACCGAAAGGCGCAGGCCCCAGGATGGCCGCCTGACCGTGAAGACACCCATGAAGATTGTGGACCTGCGGCTGTCGACCCTGCCGACGCTCAATGGTGAGAAGGTGGTCATGCGGGTGCTGGATCGCAATTCCAGCATCAAGAACATCGATCAGCTGGCGCTTTCGGATCTCAACCGGCAACGGCTGCTCAACGTCATAACCCGGCCCCAGGGCATCATCCTGGCCACCGGACCCACCGGCAGCGGTAAGACCACAACCCTCTATGCCATGCTCCAGCATCAGGCCACGCCGGAGAAGAACTACGTCACCATTGAGGATCCGGTGGAGTTTTACATGGACATGGCGGGCCAGGTGCCGGTCCGGGAAAAGGTAGGGCTGGATTTCGCCTCGGTGCTCAGGGCCATCCTGCGCCAGGACCCGGATGTCATACTGCTGGGTGAGATCCGCGACCGGGAAACTGCGGAGGTGGCGTTCCATGCCGCGATGACCGGTCATATGGTCTACTCAACGCTGCACACGAATTCGGCCATTGCCTCCGTCGCCCGTCTCCTGGACCTGGGCCTGAAACCCTATGTGGTGGCCTATGGGCTGGAATGCGTGATCTCCCAGCGGCTGGTGCGCCGGCTGTGCCCGCACTGCCGTGAACCCAGCACGCCGGATCCAGAGGTCCAGAAACTGCTGGGGCCAGCCTTCGCGAGCCCCGGTCTCTACGATCATGTTTCCAGGGGCTGTGACCGGTGCCACCACCAGGGATTCAAGGGCCGGGTCGCGCTGCATGAAGTTCTGAGCGTGACCGAGTCCATGCGCCACGTGATCGCCTCCGGCGGAGCGGTGCGCGAGATGGTGGAGCAGGCGGAGAGCGACGGGCTGGTCACGCTGGCCGCGGATGCCCGCTACCGCGTTGAGGCGGGCGAGACGAACCTGGCGGAGATCCTGCGGGTGCTGGGCAGTCAGATCGACATCTGAGGTCGTTTAATCCTCGTCTGACAGCGTGATGAACCCGTCCTGGTCCCGCTCGACCCGCGTTATCCCCGGTGCTTCCGACTCCAGGCGTTCCAGTTCCTTCTTCTGGGTTTCCAGTTCGCGCTGCTGGCGCCGAACCTTTTCCGCCAGCCGCTGGTTCTCCAGCGCCATCTCCTTGTAGCGCAGGGCATTGTCGAGCGTGACCAGCAGGTCCTCGTTGGACCACGGCTTCAGGATGAAGCGATACACTTCCGAGTCGTTCACGGCGTTCACCACACCTTCAAGGTCCGCCTGACCGCTGAGCACGATCCGCAGTGCGTCAGGATGGGACTGCTTGAACTGGTTGAGCAGGGTGACGCCGTCCGTGCCGGGCATGCGGTAGTCGGAGATGATCAGATCCAGCCGATGGTGTCTGAGTTCAGCGTGGGCGCTGCGGGCGTCCTTGCAGGTAAGGGTGATCCAGTTCCGGTGACGGAAAAGGCGCACCAGAGCGCTCAGAATCTCCGGCTCGTCGTCGATCAGTGCAATGACGGGCTTCTGTTCCTCCGACATGGGCTCACTCCTCGTTGGTGTGGACGTCCCTGGCCGGTACCGTCACGGACACCTTGAGGTGTCGGCGGTCCTCCCAGCTCATCCGGGTAAGGCGTTTGATGGCGCTGTCGTTGAGCACCGTTCCCTTGACCATCAGCAGGATCCCGTTGGCGCTGACGATGTCGCGTGTCAGCTCCATACCCGGGCGCAGCTCCGAGATGGGCAGCATCCTTCCGGTTTCATCGTCCTGGGGCTCCAGCGTGAACTGATTGACGATGGGCTCAAGCGCAGCCAACACTTCCGGGTCATAGAACCGGCCGGAGCGCTCCTTCATGCTCTCAAAGGCCTCCGCTGGAGAGACAGGTGGGTCCCGGAGCAGAGGCGTCTGCTGGCCCACGAAGTCCCTTGCCACCCGGATGATGCGCGCTCCCTGGGGAATGGCCTCTCCGGCCAGCTCGTCGGGGTAGCCCGTGCCGTCCATATTCTCCATATGGGCGCGGATCAGCTCGGCGCAGGGGCGCAGGGCCTTGATCGGCATCAGTGCCATTTCACCCAGTGTGGGGTATTGGCGGTACTCGGCCAGGTCCCGGTAGGTCAGCTGGGTTTCCGAGCGTCCCAGGACATCATCGTTCAGGCTCAGCTTGCCCACCTCGTGCAGCAGGGCTGCGTAGTAGACGTAGCGGAGCCGGGCCGTGTCCAGTTCCAGCCGCTGGGCAATGCGCCGGGCAAGGTCCGCAACCTCCCGGGAGCGGCCTTTCACGAGATGGGGGCGGCTGGCAATGACGGATGAGAACACGCGCACAAAGGAGTCGTAACTGTTCTCGAGCTGGCGGAAAGCTTTCTGCAGGTCGGCCGTACGGGATTCCAGTGCGCGTGTGCGGTCATGTACCCGCTGTTCAAGATCCCTGTTCAGGTCCTGGAGTTCCCGGTTCTGTTCCCGGGTCTGGTCGATCAACCGCTTTTTCTGGCGCTCCAGCTTGCGGATGCGCAGGCCCTCTTCGATGGCCTCGATCAGAGCCTCGTCATCCCAGGGCTTGGAGACGTAGCGGTTGATGCCGCCCTGATTGAGCGCATCAATGGTGGCACTCATGTCCGCATACCCGGTCATCAGAAAGCGCACGCTGAATGGCCAGCGCTTTCTGACCTCGCTCAGGAACTGCGCACCGTCCATTTCCGGCATACGCATGTCGGAGATGACCAGGTCGATCGGGTTCTGTTCCAGGATCGCCAGTCCTTCCCTGCCGCTGGTCGCGAACCAGCAGTCGTAGTCGTGGCGGCGCATGAGACGCCGGAGGGCGCTCAGTATGGGTTCCTCATCATCAACGAACAGGATGCGGAAACGGTAATCGCTCATTCCACAGCCTCACTCGATGTCTGCCTGATGGGCAGGACAACGCGGAAGGTCGTGCCTTCACCGGGAGTGCTGGCAACGCTCAGCTCGCCCTGGTGACTCTGTACGATGCCATAGGAAAGCGACAGGCCGAGGCCGGTGCCCTTACCAACGGGCTTGGTTGTGAAGAATGGCTCGAAGAGCCGGTCCAGGTTGTGAGGGTCTATGCCTTTGCCGGTGTCGGCGATCCGTACTTCAACGTGATCCGCATCATGATGCTCCGTGGAAATGGTGATGAGGCCCTGTTCCTCAATCGCCTGGGCCGCATTCACCAGCAGGTTCAGGAAGACCTGGCCCAGCTGGGAGTCCACGCCCGTGATCGTTGGCAGCTCCGCAAAGTCGGTTTCAACCGTGGCCCTGTACTTGATTTCATTCCGGGCCACTGCCAGCGCCTTGTTCAGGCACTGATGGATGTCCAGTGATTCCATTTCGCCGGTATCCGTGCGGGAGAAGTCCCGGAGGGAACGGATGATCTTTTCCACCCGCTCGATGCCGTCCCGGGACTCGTCCAGGAGGGAGGGCAGATCCTCCCGGATGAATTCGAGATCATGGCTGCGACACAGGGACTGGAGTTCCGGAGACTGGAATTTTTCCCCCAGCGCCTCGGCAAACGCATCATTCAGGGCCAGGAGGGATTCGGTGTATTCGCGCAGTGAGGACAGGTTGGAGCGCACATAGCCGATGGGGTTGTTGATCTCATGCGCGACACCGGCCGCCAGCTGCCCGATGCTTGCCATCTTTTCGGACTGCATCAGCTGGTCGCGGGCCTGTTTGAGCTCGCGAATCAACTCATCCTGTTCGTTCTGGCGCTGGCGCAGCGCAGCGTTGCTCGATGCGAGCTCATCGAGGAGGGTGTTTTTGTCCATAGCACTCATGGCCTCCTGTATCAGCCGGTTCGCGTTGAGTTCATCCTCGCGCGTGAAGGGCTCGCTGCCGGCATTGCGGATCAGTACGAGTGTCAGAGTAAGCTGTTCGCCCTGGCGGTAGGGGGCAGCCATAAGGGGGAGGGATTCTTCTCCCGCAGGGCAGTGACAACTCCAGGGGGCATCCGGAGTCAGGAGGCCGTAGCCCTGTTCCTCCCATTCGAGTATCTTCTCCAGCGTCAGGTCCCGGCTGATCCAGGAAACGCAGTGGCTGGGGTCCAGCGCGATACCTCCGGCGTGACCTTCACACAGCAGGCTCGCCCGGGTCAGAAGCTCACGGTGGAATTCGGGCTGTTCCCGGTGGACATGCCTGAGCCATTCATGGATCTCGGACCAGAGATAGTGCTGGTACTTACTCATGGGGCTGTATCCGGCCGCTGATCATGTGTTCTTACAGGCAGTCTATATGCTTTTGTGCATTCTGCCCGGCGTGGGTGTAAATGGTCTGTTTCTGCGCGTGATGTTTTGCAGTCACAGGCATGAACGGCTGTGCGTGGCTACACTGGTGGTAATGGAAATGGAGACAGCGCCCGCACGCCATGAAACACGCCGCTTCGTTCCCCCGTCTGCTGCTCTGGGGCCTTGAAGGCCCTGAAGCCGATCGCCTTGCCAGAGCCTGTGCGCGAGCCGGTTTTCCCGGTGCAGAGATGACGTCAGCGCTGAGCGGGGAGTCGCTGATAGGGCTTCTCGATGATGGGGGGGTTGATCTTGTGGTCCTGGGGGGGAATGGGGATGACCCGGCAGAATCTCCCCGTATCCTGACGGACGAGCTGGTTGCGGAAAACCAGGCAACCGCCTTCCTGATTCTGGGCGCCAGTGCGCTGCCGGAAAGTCTGGAGGAGCGCTTTAATCTGAGGTGCCTTCCGGAGCCCGGCGGGGATGATGGGCTCCTGCGCCGGGTGCTGGGGCAGCTGCTCAATGAGATCCGGCTGTGGCAGCATTCAACCCTGTTTCAGGCCTGCGTTGAAGCCAGCGCCAACGGCATCGTTATTGTGGATGCTCGCGCCGATGACATGCCCATCGTTCATGTCAACCAGGCCTTTTCCCGGATTACCGGGTATGAGCCGGAGGAAGTCCACGGCTGTAACTGCCGTTTTCTTCAGGGCAGTGATCGCAAGCAGCCCGGGGTGGACCAGGTGAGGATGGCCATTCGGGCCGGCAAACCGGCGCTTGTGCAGATGCGCAACTACCGCAGGGATGGCTCACGCTTCTCAAACGAGCTCCAGGTTTCACCGGTGCGTGAGAATGGCGGTCACATCACCCATTATATCGGGGTCATCAATGATGTGTCCGCGCGCATGGATGCGGAATCGGCACTGGCCTATCGCACCAGTTATGACGGCCTGACCGGGCTTCCCAATTTTGAGCAGTTCAGGAACCGTGTCGGCCAGGCATGCGAGGAGTCGGGGCATCACCGGCACGCCGTGGCACTGACGCTGTTCAATATTGATAACTTCAAGGCGATTAACGCCACTTTCGGAGCCGGGGCTGCTGATCAGCTGCTCAAGGCTGTGGTGGACCGGGTAACGCCACTGCTTGGGCGCAGTGATCTGCTGGCGCGTCTGAGTGCGGATGAATTCGCCATTCTCCAGACCGAGGTTCTGGGTAGCCATGATGTGAGTTCGCTGGTGGATTCCGTGGTGTCGGTGCTGTCCATTCCCTTCCGGCTGGAAGGGCAGGAGCTTTTTGTGACCGCCAGTGCCGGTATCGCGTGGACTGGCGAGAATGTCGCGGGCGCCGATGAACTGATGAGCCATGCGAGTCTGGCATTGAGGAATGCCAAGCAGTGTGGCGGTGGTAGCTACCGGTGGTACAGTATTCTGCTCGCTGAAGAGGTGGAATGGACCCTCAAGCTTCACAATCAGCTGCAGCACGCTTTGAGCGAGCAGCAGTTTGAGCTCTATTATCAGCCGGTTGTGGAGGCGCGAAGCCAGGAGGTCGTCGGCATCGAGGCTTTGCTGCGCTGGCACCACCCGGAGCAGGGCATGCTGTCTCCGGCTGACTTTCTTCAGGCGATCGAAACCAGCGGCCTCATGGTTGAGGTCACGGACTGGGTGCTCAGGCGGGCCTGCACGGATCTCAATCGGCTCATGGAAGAAACCGGCCGGATGCTGTGGGTTTCCGTGAACATCTCACCCAACCATTTTGTGCGTGGCGATGTGGTCTCATCGGTGAAAAGCGTATTGGAAAGCACCGGCCTTGAACCCGCCTGCCTGAACCTGGAGCTGGTTGAATCCACCTTCCTGTCGTTTGACGAACCGGTGCGCAGGGCCCTTGATGAGATCCGTACCCTGGGAATTGGCCTGATGATCGACGACTTCGGTGCCGGCTTCTCGAGCCTGAACTACCTCAAGCAGGTTCCCGCCTCGAGGATCAAAATCGACCGCTCCTTCGTCCGCGATATTGTCTCGGACAGTGCCGATGCCGCGATCACGCGGGGCGTCATCGCGCTAGCCCACAAGCTGAACCTGCAGGTTGTGGGGGAGGGGGTTGAGGATCGCTATCAGCTGGCATTCCTGCTTCGCAATCACTGCGATCTGGTGCAGGGCTTTCTGCCGGGGCCGCCCATGCCATTTGAACAGTTACGAACCCATGAGCTGAGCGCGGAGACCCGGGAGGCGCTAGCCGAGGTGAACGGGCGTGAGCCAGGCGATCAGGCCAGCCGGCGATTGTTGATCCTTGATGATGAGCCCAATATCCTCAGGTCGCTCAAGCGGCTCCTCAGGCGGGATGGGTATGAGATCCACACGGTTACGTCGGCGCAGGAGGCGTTGAATCTGCTTGCCCTGTATGAATTCCAGGTGGTTCTGTCGGATCAGCGCATGCCGGAGATGACGGGGACTGATTTCCTGAGTCGCGTCAAGGAGCTCTATCCGGACACCATCCGCATTGTCCTTTCAGGCTATACCGACCTGGATTCCGTGACCGACGCGGTCAATCGAGGGGCGATCTACAAGTTCCTGACCAAACCCTGGGATGATGAACAGTTGCGGAGCCAGATACGACAGGCATTCCTGCATCATGCCGCGGCTCTGGAGGATATGGAGAACTAGAAAGGAGTGCCCCACCGGTAGTGGGGCAGTCGGAAACCCGCTTACTTCAGCTTGGTTTCCTTGTACGGAACGTGCTTACGGACAACCGGATCGTACTTTTTGATCTCGATCTTGTCCGGGGTGTTCCGCTTGTTCTTGGTCGTGGTGTAGAAATGACCTGTGCCGGCACTGGAAGCCAGTTTGATCTTCTCGCGCATGATGTTCTCCTCAGACCTTCTCGCCGCGGGCACGCAGGTCTTGCAGGACCGTTTCGATACCCTTCTTGTCGATGGTGCGCAGACCCTTGGTGGAGACGCGCAGCTTCACGAAGCGCTTCTCGCTTTCCACCCAGAAACGGTGGGTCTGCAGATTGGGCAGGAACCGCCGCTTGCGATGGTTCATGGCGTGTGAAACGTTGTTACCGGTGGCCGTGCGCTTACCGGTCACCTGACAGACTCTGGACATATTCGGCCTCCAACTGAGCGTTGGTCATAATGATTGAAATCGAATCCCGCGCCCGGTGGTGCCCCGCAGCCTTCGTTGCACCCGCTGACGGCTCGCGCCTGACGCTCCCGGAAAAGGCCGGTTTTATACCAGAAAAGGCCGGTTGACGCAAAGATTTTCGTTCTCAGAGGTGGCCCGTTTCCGCCATCGAGGTGACCTCATTATGCCCCACAATCATGTGATCCAGAACCCGCACATCGATCAGGCCCAGCGCGGAACGCAGGCGTTCCGTGAGGTTCACGTCCGCACTGCTGGGCTCGGCCACGCCGGAGGGGTGATTGTGCGCCAGTATCACCGCGGCGGCGTTGGTCTCCAGTGCCCGCCGCACCACCTCCCGGGGGTAGACAGCCGCGCCGTCGATGGTGCCGTTGAACAGCTCCTCGTAGCGGATCACCCGGTGGCGGGTATCCAGGAACAGGCAGGCGAACACCTCATGGTGGCGGGTCACCAGTTTCGACTTCAGGTAGCTCCGGGTGGCGGCCGGTGAGGTGAGGGGCTCGCCGTTTGTGACGGGGGATTCCATGACCCGCTGGGCCATAGCCAGCGCGGCCTGCAGCTGGGCGAACTTGGCGGTGCCCAGGCCCGGCGTCTGGCAGAAGCGCTCCGCCGAGGCGCCGGTGAGCGCGCGCAGGCTGCCGAAATCGCTGATCAGCTCGCGGGCGAGGGTCATGACCGGGCGGCCGGCGCTGCCCGTGCGCAGGAAAATGGCCAGCAGTTCCGCATCCGTGAGGCTGTCCGGGCCCAGGTGCAGCAGCTTTTCCCGCGGGCGTTCGGTAACAGGGAGGTCTTTCAGTGACATGGCGGCTCCTTCGCTGATGGTTCCTGATCCTTCAGGGCACCGCCCTCCAGGCGGTCAGCCTTGAGTCTAGCGTCACCACTTCCCGCTGCCAATACCGCCTCGGGATCTGGTATCTTTGACGACAAAACAGCACCCAGAGGCGACAGTGGGCAAACGGATTCTTCTAGGCGTAACCGGTGGCATCGCCGCCTACAAGAGCGCAGAGCTGGTACGTGAGCTGCGCCGCCAGGGGCATGAGGTGCAGGTGGTGATGACCGGCGGCGCGCGAGCCTTCGTGCAGCCGCTCACCTTCCAGGCCCTGAGCGGCAACCCGGTGCGCGAGAACCTGCTGGATCCGGATGCGGAAGCCGGCATGGGCCACATCGAGCTGGCGAAGTGGGCGGAGCTGGTGCTGGTGGCGCCCGCCTCGGCGGACATCATGGCGAAACTGGCCTGCGGGTTGGCGGATGATCTGCTCACGACCGTCTGCCTCGCTACTGAGGCCCAGATCGCGCTGGCTCCGGCCATGAACCAGGCGATGTGGCGCAATGCCCGTACCCAGCGCAACCGGAGCCTGCTTGCGGCGGATCCCCAGTTCCGGCTCTGGGGCCCGGAAGCCGGGGATCAGGCCTGTGGCGACACCGGACCGGGGCGGATGCTGGAGCCGGCGGTGCTGGTGCAGGAGGTGGCTGCCCTGCAGGAGCAGCCGCTGGCGGGGCTGAGGGTTGTGATTACCGCCGGCCCCACGCGCGAGGCGCTGGATCCGGTCCGCTATATCTCCAACCACAGTTCCGGCCGCATGGGCTTTGCCCTGGCGGAGGCAGCTGCTCAACAGGGGGCGGACGTGACCCTGGTTGCCGGCCCGGTTGAGCAGTCCACGCCGATGGGCGTCACGCGTCTCGATGTGACCTCCGCACAGGAAATGAAGACGGCGGTGGATCAGACGGTTGCGGCCGGCACGGACTGGTTCATCGCCACGGCCGCTGTGGCGGATTACCGGCCTGTGGCGGTGGCCGACCAGAAGATGAAGAAAGAGGCTGGTACCGGTTCTCCTGTGATCGAACTGGCAGAGAGTCCGGATATCCTGGCCGGCGTGGCGGCGCTCACCGAACAGCGGCCGCTGACCATCGGCTTTGCCGCCGAGACCCGCAACGTGGCCGAGTACGCCCGCGACAAGCTCACCCGCAAGGGGCTGGACCTGATCGTGGCCAATGACGTCGCCACGCCCGGGCTCGGCTTCAACAGTGACAGCAATGCGGTTGAGGTGTTCTGGGCGGATGGCAGCGAGCGGTTCGAGGCACGCCCGAAACGCGAACTGGCCCGGGACCTGATCCGCCTTTTCCAGTCACACCAGAGCAACCGCTTACCCCAATCCTAACGAGCCTAACGAGGAGCACCTGCCTGCCATGGCGAACCAATCCATAGAAGTCCGGATCCTTGATGAGCGCCTGGGCGACAGCATCCCCATGCCCGACTATGCCACGGAGGGATCCGCCGGCCTGGATCTGCGGGCCTGCCTTCAGACACCGCTGACGCTGGAGCCGGGTCAGACCGAGCTGCTGCCCACTGGCATGGCCGTGCACATTGCCGACCCGGGCCTGGCGGGCATGATCCTGCCGCGCTCGGGCCTGGGGCACAAGCACGGCATTGTGCTGGGGAATCTGGTCGGTCTGATCGACTCGGACTATCAGGGTGAGCTCATGGTCTCCTGCTGGAACCGCGGCCATACCACCTTCACCATCGATCCCGGTGACCGTATCGCACAGTTTGTGGTGGTGCCCGTGGTCCAGGCCGATTTCCAGGTGGTTGAGACATTCAGTGCTTCCGAACGTGGCGAGGGTGGTTTCGGTTCCACCGGTGGCCAGTAGTAGGATGCAATCATCGGGCAGGCATCTATACTGGCCTCCAGAGCCCTCCCAGACCCAAGGATGACACCATGAAATTCCGACTCAGAAAGGCCGCTTCAGGGCCGGAATCCGAATCAGCCGATGCCCGTTCATTTTCCCTCTCCCGGGTACCAGTGTTGCAGTCGCTGGTGGCCATGGCCGGGCTGGCCCTTGCAGGGGTTCTGATCAGCTTCTTCCTGGTCGCGCCGGCTGAGCAGAAAGTCCAGCAGAGCAATACCCGGGAGCAGGCGGATGTGCTCAAGGCGCGCTTTGATCAGCATCTGACTTACCTTCACGACGTGGTTGCCTCCTTTGCGGCCCAGGAATCCATCCGGACTGCCACCAGTGGCAGTGATGACCGGGAGGACGCCGCACGGATCCTCCAGGACACCCTGCCCGCTGCGGAAGCCGTTTTCCTGTTTGAACCCGGCGATGTCAGCCAGCCCGAGGACCGCAGCTGGGAGCTGGGCTTCGCCAGTATCGATCTGGCACGCCAGGCCGAGCGTGAAGGCGATACGCGGATGGATGCCTTCCAGCGGGACGACCGCTGGTTTGTGCAGATCGCGGCGCCGGTTGGCGGCACCGGTGGTGGCAGCCTGTTGGTGATCTTTGATGATTCGGTGATGGATCCGGTGCTCTCGGCGGCCGGTGTTCTGGAGGGCCGTGTGGTACTGAGTCAGCGGGTGGACGGGCGTGATGTGCCGGTCTTTGCCCGCGGCAGCGGCCAGGGCGAAGGCGTGGCCCGGGATCTCTCTGTCAGTGGCTGGTCGGTGCGCTATGTGCCCACTTCCGGGGCACCACAACTGGTCGCGCCTGTGGCGCTCTGGGGCGTTTTGGCTGTCGTGGCGGTGGTCATCCTGGCGGGCATATGGCTGGTGTTCGGTCAGCTCCAGAAGCAGCTCCGGCAGGATGTGTCCGGCCTTAGCCAGTGGGCCCAGAAAGCGTTTGCGGGTGAGCGGGCGAAGCCGCCGGAGCTGCGTATCCCTGCCGCGCGGGCTCTGGCCGAGACCCTGCAGCGGCTGGCACGGGAGCGCCCCTCAGCATCCGCCAGCACGGGTGGTGCCGGCGCCAGGAAGGCCGCACCGGGCGACGCGGCAACGGCGCCCTCAACAGCCCCGGCGGCCGAGACCGCAGGGGAATCCGATAGTGACAGTGAGCCTCTGTTCGGGGATGATGCGCTCGACATTGACATGCTCGACGGTGACGAGGACGTGCTCGGACTCGGAGGCAGTGACAGCAGCGGAGGCAGCATGGGTCTTGAAGAAAGTGCGGCGGTAACAGTGGATGTTCCGGATTCCATCTTCCGGGCCTATGACATCCGGGGTGTGGTGGGCGACAGCCTGACCCCGGAGATTGTTGAGACCATCGGTCGCGCCATCGGCAGCGAGGCCCTGAGCCGCCAGCAGCAGAGCATCTGCGTGGGCTACGATGGGCGCCACTCCAGCCCGGATCTGGCTGAAGCGCTGACGCGAGGCATTCTGGCAACGGGCGTGGATGTGATCAGTATCGGCCGGGTGCCGACACCGGTTCTGTATTTCGCCACCCACTACCTGGAGACCGGCTCCGGTGTGATGATCACCGGCAGTCATAACCCGCCGGAGTATAATGGCCTCAAGATGATGCTCGGGGGGGATACCCTGGCGGGGGATGCCATCCAGGCCCTGCTGAGCCGGATCCGCAACCATCAGCTGGAGGAGGGTCAGGGGCAGCGCAGTGAGCGGGATGTACGCAAGGCCTACCTTGATACCATCGTTGGCGACATTGCCGTGGCCGCGCCGCTGCGGGTGGTTGTTGATGCCGGCAACGGTGTGGCCGGCGAACTCGGCCCTGAGCTGATCCGCGAGCTCGGCTGCGAGGTGACGCCGCTGTACTGTGACGTGGATGGTGATTTCCCCAACCATCATCCGGATCCGGGAAAACCGGAGAATCTCGAGTCCCTGATCCAGACCGTGAAGAAGGAAGGCGCGGACCTGGGTATTGCCTTCGATGGGGATGGTGACCGTTTGGGTGTGGTCACCAACAGCGGCAAGATCATCTGGCCGGACCGCCTCCTGATGCTGTTCGCGCGGGATGTGGTTTCGCGCAACCCGGGTGCTGACATCATCTATGACGTCAAATGCTCTCGCCGTCTGGCCAGTGTGGTGAACGAGTACGGTGGTCGTCCGGTCATGTGGAAGACTGGCCACTCCTGGATCAAGGGCAAGATGAGGGAGATGGGTGCGCTGCTGGCAGGTGAGATGAGCGGGCATATCTTCTTCCGCGAACGCTGGTACGGGTTTGATGATGGCCTCTACGCTGCCGCCCGCCTTCTGGAGATCCTTGGGATCGAGGACCGTGAGGCGGACGCCATTTTCGAGGAATTCCCCGAGGATGAAAGCACCCCCGAGATCAACCTGGCGGTTGCCGATGACGACAAGTTCGCACTGATCGAGCGCCTTGCCAGCGGCGGTGATTTCGGCGAGGCGAGTATTACCGACATTGACGGCTTGCGTGTGGACTACCCGGATGGCTGGGGGCTGTGCCGTGCCTCCAACACCACACCCAACCTGGTGCTGCGTTTCGAAGCGCAGAACGTTGAGGCACTGGAGCGCATCAAGGGTGTGTTCCGGGAGCAGCTTGGCAGGGCGGAGCCGTCACTGAAGATTCCGTTCTGAGCATTCAGGAGACAGAGTATTCCATGACCATGGATCGTGACACAGCCATGCAGGTGGCCTCGGTACTCAGCAAGGGCCTGCCCTACATCCAGCGCTTCACCGGCAGGACCATCGTCATCAAGTATGGTGGCAATGCCATGGAGAACGAAGAGCTCAAGAACAGCTTCGCGCGGGACATCGTCCTGATGAAGCTGGTGGGCATGAATCCCATCATCGTCCACGGCGGTGGTCCCCAGATCGGGGAGCTGCTGGAGCGTCTGGAGATCCATTCCGAGTTCATCAACGGCATGCGCGTGACCGACAGCGAGACCATGGATGTGGTCGAAATGGTGCTGGGGGGCCGGGTGAACAAGGAGATCGTGTCACTGATGAACCAGCACGGTGGGCGTGCGATCGGCCTGACCGGCAAGGACGCCAGCCTGATCCGGGCACGGCAGCTGGAAGTCCGGGACCCCTCCCCGGAGGTCACCCGCTCGGAGATCGTCGACATCGGGCATGTGGGCGAGGTGGTGTCCGTGAACACCGAGGTCATCAACATGCTCACCGCCAGTGACGTGATTCCGGTGATCGCGCCCATTGGCGTGGGTGATGACGGCAAGGCCTACAACATCAACGCCGACTCCGTGGCCGGTCACGTGGCCGAGGCGCTGCAGGCGGAGAAGCTCATTCTCCTGACTAATGTGGCAGGGCTTCAGGACAGAGAGGGCAATGTGCTGACCGGGCTCACCGCCGAACGGGTGGACGAGCTGATCGCGGACGGCACCATCCAGGGCGGTATGCTTCCCAAGATCCAGTGTGCGCTGGATGCCGTCAAAGGCGGGGTGACCTCCGCCCACATCATCGATGGGCGTGTGGCGCACGCCACGCTGCTGGAGATCTTCACGGACGAGGGCGTCGGCACCCTGATCACGCGGACCTGAAGGTTCCCTTCTCCAGTGGGGCGAAGTAGGGGGCGTACTGCTGGATCCATTCCGCGGCGGCTTCGTCCAGGGTCAGGTAACGCGCGTTATGGACCACCTGATCCAGGCGGTACTGCTGGATATGGCAGGCCTGCTCCACCAGCCGCATCCGGTAGGCGTCCGCGCTGTCCTCGAATGCGACACCCACCTCATAGTGATCACCACAGGCTTCGCACCAGGCGACATGGCCATCCATGCTGGCGGCGGGTGTGCAGCAGCTGATGGTAATGCGTATCGGCGTGCCCCCGCGCCATGGCTGCTTTGAGGAGAACGCAACCCCACCGAGGCTGAGGTTGCGCAGCTCCTCAAGGTAGTGCTCGCCTTCACGTGGCTTCACGTCAATCGGCATGTCGATGGGATGCCGGATGAAAGTCCGGCCCGGGTGTTGGTGCGCGTTCATGGCGCCTCCTGATCATCGGTGACAGTTATCATCTGTCTCCTGCCCCTACTATAGTGAATTCCATAATTTTTGCCTCAGCAGAGGGCCGGTTTGTGCGACGGTTGCCGCATTATCGCCAATTGATCAGGTACGATACGATGATCAGCACGTTCTGCCACGCCATGACCCCGGATGGTCGACCATGAAACGAATCTTCGGCGCCCTTGTGATTCTGCTGTTCCTGGCCGCAGGCGCCTGGTACACGACGCTCTGGTACGGTGCACGGACAGCCGCTTCGGAACTGGAGGATGCTGTCAGCCCCTGGGGCAATCTCCACTGGGACGCGGTCCGCCCAACCTGGGATGGCCGCGTGACGCTCCAGGGAGTGCGGTGGCACTGGTTCGACATCACCCGGCCGGTACGCGTCAAACAGGTGACTCTGGAAACACCCGGGATGCTGGCACTGCCGGCCTGGCTTCTGGGGGGCGAGCAGCCTTCCCGGTGGCAGTTGCGTGTGGATGACATGGAGCTGGTGGTCGAGCCGGACCTTTTCCGGCCCTGGGCCCGCAGTCGTCGGGCGCTTTCGCTGAAGCACCACCCCCTGCACTTCCACGGCTGCGGTGAGCAGCCGGCGCTGACGCCCGCGGATCTGCTGCGCATGGGTGTGGACCGGATCAGCGGTGACATCGAGCTCCAGGACACGGGGAATGGTTCCGGCGAATACCGCTACCGGGCGGAAATGGATGCCGGTCGTCTTGGAAGTCTTTCCCTGCTCTGGCAGGCGGACGACCTCAAGGTGCCGGTGGTCTCGGGCGGGAGTGGTGTCCCAGCCTTCCCGCGGAAGGCGGAACTGGTCGTCCGGGATGCCGGGCTGATGCGGCGCCTGTCCTCCTTCTGTGCGGCAGCGGAGGATGAACCGGTCGGGGAATGGGTCAGCCGCGCCTCGAGTCACTGGAACCAGGCCATGACCGGTCAGGGCCTGGCGCCAACCGAGGCCACTACCGAACTCTACCGGCAATGGCTCCTTGAGGGAGGCGAGCTGGCTTTCACCTGGGCGCTGGCTGGCGAGGGCTGGCCCGGGAACGGAGTCTCGGCGGCGCAGTGGCGTGAGACAACGGGGCTGCAGGTTGTCCATAACGGCCGCGAGCTGGACGACATCGGGTTCAGCCTGAGTGAACCCAGCGACCCGCCGGAGGAGACGGAGCGCGCCCCATTGGTGCAGATGGATGAGCCCGCCCCGGAGCCGGCCTTCCGCGAGTCCGATACGGAGCGAGCCGGTGCCTGGATCGACCGCCGTGTACGCCTCAGGCTGAGCTCGGGTCGGAAGGTGGAAGGGCAGCTCGTGGCCCTGGAGGAGGAGCAGCTGCATATACGGCGGACCCTGGAGGGCGGCTCCGTGGTGGCGCCCTTCCCGGTAACAGACGTCGAGCGGTTTGAGGTGTGGCGGCGTGCCGATGACATGGGCCGGCCGATATCCGATGGCGACAGCGGACCGGGGCTGGAGGACTTCCTGAACCCGGATCTCGGGAAGATGCAGCCGATTCCGTCGGCATCCGACTCACGGGAGAACTGATATGCAGCGGCCGATTCCGGATATCCGGGGAATGCTTGGCGAGTTGGTTGCCATGCCCTCGATCAGCAGTGTGAGCCCGGAGTGGGACCGCAGCAATGAAGCGGTGATCACCCGCCTGGCCCAGTGGCTGGGGGAGCTGGATTTCCGGGTGGAGACCATGCCCGTACCGGGAGCGCCGGGCAAGTTCAACCTGATCGCCACACGAGGTGAAGGGCCGGGCGGACTGGTGCTCTCCGGCCATACGGACACTGTGCCCTTCGATGACCAGCGGTGGCAGAGTGATCCCTTCGCGCTTACCGAGCGTGATGACCGCTGGTATGGCCTCGGTACCTGCGACATGAAGGGCTTCTTCGCCCTGGCGCTGGAGGCGGCCTGGCGCACGCGCGGGCAGGACCTGGCGGAACCGCTGGTGATCCTGGCCACGGCGGACGAGGAGAGTGCCATGGGCGGGGCCCGGGCACTGATTGAAGCCGGTCGCCCGAAGGCACGGCATGCGGTGATCGGCGAGCCCACGGAACTGCGGCCGGTGCGCATGCACAAGGGCATCATGATGGAACGGCTCGTGTTCCGGGGGCAGTCCGGCCACTCCTCCAACCCCGCGCTGGGGCGCAATGCCCTGGAAGGGATGAATGAGGCACTCACGCGCATTCTGGCGTACCGGGATGAGCTGCAGAGGAATCATCGCCATCCCGGATTCCGGGTGGACTACCCGACCCTGAATCCCGGCCATATCCATGGTGGCGACAACCCCAACCGTATCTGTGCGGAATGCGAGCTTCACTTTGACCTGCGCCCGCTGCCGGGGATGGATCCCCAGGCGCTCCGTCGGGGCATCCTGGAGCGGGTGGGGCCGGTGGCAGAGCAGCGGGGCCTCAGCTGCACGTTTGAACCCCTGTTTGACGGGGTCCCTCCGTTTGAGGAACTGGAAACCGCCCGGCTGGTGGGGATCTGTGAGCGGCTCACAGGGCATGCGGCGGAAGGCGTCGCCTTCGCCACCGAAGCGCCCTTTCTGCAGCAGCTGGGCATGGAGACCCTGGTGCTGGGGCCGGGCTCCATTGACCAGGCCCACCAGCCGGATGAATTCCTGGCCCTCTCCCAGATCGAGCCCATGGTGACTATACTGACCGGCTTGATCGAACAATGCTGCGCCAAGGGAGGAGATCCGGGGTGAGTGACCAAGACTGGCTGTACTGGTTCCGCCATTCCGCGCCGTACATCAATGCCCATCGCGGCCGGGTGGTTGTCATCACCCTGGGCGGTGACGCGCTGGCGCATCCGAACCTGACCACCATCATCCATGACATCGCCCTGCTGGCGAGTCTGGGGGTGCGGCTGGTGGTAGCTTTCGGGGCGCGGCCGCAGATCCGCGAGCGCCTGGATGAGGCGGGTGAGACCTCCGGTTACCAGGGGCGGCTGCGGGTGACCACGGAAACCCAGCTGCCGCTGGTACTTGAGGCGGTTGGCCGGGTTCGGGCGCTGCTGGAAAGCCACCTTTCCATGGGAGTGGCCAATTCGCCCATGCATGGGGCCCAGATCCGGGTGGCCAGCGGCAACTGGCTGACTGCCCGTCCCATCGGCGTGATCGGGGGTGTGGATCACGGCTACACCGGGCGGGTACGCCGGGTGGACGCCACCAGTATCCGTGAGCAGCTGTCGCTGGGGCAGGTGGTCCTGCTGCCCCCGCTGGGCTACTCCGCCACCGGTGATGCCTTCAATCTCTCCCACGAGGAGGTGGCCGGGGAAGCCGCGGCGGCACTGGAGGCGGATAAGCTCATCCTGTTCAGTGGTCGCAGTGGCATCCCGGATGCGAGCGGTGAGCTCATGCGGGAAATCAGCGTTGCCCGTGCCCGGGAGCTGCTCAGCGAAGGCCATCTGGGCGAGGACGACGCGGCCGGGCTCGATGCCGCGGCTAATGCCTGCGACCGCAATGTCCGCCGTGCGCACATCATCAGCTATGGGCGTGAAGGCGCACTGCTGGAGGAACTGTTCACCCTTGATGGTCTCGGTACCCTGGTGACCGACGACGACTACGAGCACATCCGCTTCGCAACGCCGGAGGACATCAGTGGCATCCAGGAACTGATTCAGCCGCTGGAGGCCAGGGGCATTCTCGTCAGCCGCCCCCGGGATCTGATCGAGACCGAGGTTGACCGTTTCCTGGTGGACGAGCGCGACGGCCGGGTGGTTGGCTGCGCTGCCCTCTACCCCTATCCATCCAGTGCCATGATGGAGCTGGCGTGCTTTGCCGTGAGCCCGGACTACCAGGGGGGAGGACGCGGCGACCGTCTGCTTGCCATGGCCGAACGCCACGCTCGGGCGGAAGGGCTGGGCGAGCTGTTCGTGCTGACCACGCAGACCTCACACTGGTTTGCGGAGCGCGGCTTTGAACTGGTTGGCGCGGATGCCTTGCCACCGGAAAAACGCCGAGACTATGACACAGGTCGCAATTCCCGGATTTTCGTGAAGCAACTCTGACCTGCGGATTACCGCGATACGGAAACCCGTAATGGTCTCTCCATGTGGTATCACCGTAGGCTGCTGCCGTTATCGGAAATGCAGGGAACAACCTCATGGAAAGGGGAAACGCAGGACTGCTCAGCCGTAACGCTGATCGACGCGATACGCGCCGGCACAATATCCGCCTCGCTGTAAGGGCCGTGACGCCCCAGGGGCTCTCCTGGCTCTGTCAGGTGACCGATTTCTCCTCGGAAGCGGTTTCGATACGCTACCCCGCCTCGCGCGAACCTGCGGTCCGGAGCTGGCTGGAGTCAGGGGGGGACTGTATCCGACTCCAGTTCCATCACGGGACTCTGGACCGCTGGCAGACGATTCGTGGGTACGTGGTCCGTTCGGGGCCCGGGTTCCTGGTAATCCACTTCGCCGACGATGCCCTTCAGGGTTTCGAGATGTTGCTGGCCCAGTCCGGGCTTGCTCCCTCCAGGCCCCATCAGGCTCCGGGTGTGGTCCCAAGCCGGGCCCCGTCCGCCAGCGCCCGTGGGCGCCAGGCGGAGGCGGCAGTCCGGCAGGCTGCGATCCCACCGGTACCCTCGTTGATTGAGCCTGAAGCCATGCGCCAGGAGCCTCTGGGCGGGGTTGCGATGCATGAGGCCATTGCCCGTCTTTACGGGGACAGCGAGTCAGGCTCCGGCGTCTTTCCGGGAGAGCTGGTTCCGGACCTCATCCGGACAATGGGCGAGAGCCCCCGTATGACCGGGCGCGGCCGGACGCTGCTCGACTGGCTGACGCCGGTGGTCGAACGGAATCTGGCGAGGAACCCCGAGGCATTGGCTCTCAAGGACCACCCCCTGCGGAAGCTGCTCAACCGGATCGGCGACCTCGAAACCGCGGATTATGAGAGTCCGGGCCCCTGGCCTGATGCGTTGCTCCGAACGCTGCGTTCTCCGGAGGGGGCCGATGAGGAGGCCCTGGCCGAGGCGGCCGGGATTCTCAGCGCGGAGCTCCAGCAGCGCGATGACGCGCACCAGCGCAATCTGCGCCGGGTGACCAAGGCGGTGGCGGGCAGCGAGCGCCTGCGGGAAGCAGAGGCAGCCACCGACAGTGCGCTGGATGCCCGTCTTCTGGGAGGGCCGATTCCTCTGTCGGTATTGCGGTTTGTCGAGAATGACTGGCGCAACCGTCTGGTGCTTCTGCATCTCCATGAAGGGGAGTCCAGTACCCTATGGCGGAAGGCGCTGGCGCTACTGGATGCTTTGCTGGCGTATCATCGGCATCCGGGTGAGTGCAGCGGCCACGATGTCAGTGCGCAGCTTGAGGCCATCTGTGGTGTTCAGGGCGACTGTGATTCAGCTCGTGCCATGCTCAACGCCTGTCTACGGGAAGCGGGCGTTCAGCAGTTGGTACGTCTGAGCGAGGGGTTTGCGCAGGATGCGGACGAGTCAGCGGATGATGAGTGGCTGAAGCTGTGGCGTCCCGGGCTCGAAGGAATGCCTCTCGGCAGCTGGTTCATGGACGGACACCATGGGCAGCCGCCGGTGCGCCTGGCCTGGACCAATGCCCGGCGCCGCCGGTTTGTGCTGGTAACGCCCTCGGGGCGCAAACAGTATGACCTCAGTCTGGTTGAGCTTGCCCATCAGGTGGCTGAGGGCGCGCTTATCCCGGTCAAACGCCAGGAGCAGTCTCTCGTGGAAGAGGCGTTGGGGCGGCTTCTGGAACAGCTCTATGAACGCCGGATCTATGAGCATACGCTGAATCCCGAGACCGGACTCGCGGATCGTGAGACCTTCCTGGGATGGCTGGAGCGTGTCCTGCACGCCGCGCCATTGGACCGTGAGCAGGCACTGGTGGTGCTGTCATGGGATCGCAGTGCTGATGCGGCAGCCCTGGCGGGGGAAGTGCGTCGGGAGCTCGGGAAGGGCGGTATGGTCGGGCAGGTTGGCGCGCGCCGGATGGCGTTCCGGTGCCAGCGGGCGAACCTTGAGTCCTGGTTGGTCCTGCTGATGCAGCGTTGCAATGCACTGGTCGCGGATGGCGGCAATCACGTCTGCGCTGGCGTGGCCGTGGGTGATCCAGCCATCGTGACGGCTTCCCGCTGGTACCACCTGGCGGAGGAAGCCGCCAGGACGGCGCCGTTCGAGTACCCGCCCGCCTTCCGTTTTGCCAGTGTCCCCGCCGAACGCAGCCGCTATATACGCCGCCTGGTGGATCGGCTGGCGGGCAATGGTCGGCTGCGGCAGGAGGAACTCATGCTTCAGGCCCAACGGATCATCCCACTTCACGGGGCAACCCGTATGGCAGCGCAGTATGAGCTGCTGATGACCCTTCCGGATGAGCATGGCAACCTGATGATGGCGCGGGAGCTGATTCCCCTGGCGGAGCGCTTCGCCGGTGCCCGGAATCTGGATGAGTGGCTGATGCAGGCGGTACTGGACTGCCTGTCACGCCCGATGCAGACGCTGCCGGAAGCCGATCCGGGCATCTGTATCCCGGTGCTGGGCTACACGCTCACGGAGCCCGGGCTGGTGCGATTCATCCACGAGGTTTTCCGGATCCAGCCCTGCCCCGTGCACCGCCTCTGGTTCTGCATCTCGGACGCGGACGCTCTCGCGGACCCGGATACCGTGGCGCTGTTCATGCGCGAGGTGCGGGAGCTGGGCTGTCGCATCTGTCTGGATGCGGATGAAACCGATGCTGGGCTGGCATACCTGGTCAGGCGGCTGCCTGTGGATCTGATTCGTGTGCGTGCCAGATCCCAGGAGGAGAATGAAGTTGGCCGGGAGCCCAGGCTTAGGGCGGTGGTGACGGCGGCCCACCAGCTGGGAGCGGAAGTGGTTGTTTCCGGGGTCAGCCGTTCGCAACGGATTGAGCGGCTGCGCGAGCTCGGTGTGGACTATGCTCAGGGCAGTGCCATCGCCCGGCCACGGCTGCTGCATCATTGAGGCTTGCCAGTCGACGGTCCCCCATGCACCATAGCGGATTCCCGAAACAGGGACCCCCAGTGCAGAGCGGGCCATTCGATCATGTCCAGCCAGTACCCGATCATCGCGGTCACCGGATCCTCCGGTGCCGGCACCACCACTACCGGGCGTGCCTTCAGAAAGCTGTTTGTCAGTGAGGGCCTGCATGCGGCCACCGTCAGCGGGGACAGCTTTCACCGCTATACCCGGGAGGAGATGGCGCTGGTTGCCGAGCGCGGCGACTATGGTGACTTCAACCACTTCAGTCTTGAAGCCAACCACATCGATAAGCTGGAAGCCCTGTTCCAGGATTTTGCCAGTACCGGCACCGGGCAGTACCGGGAATACGTGCACGATGACGACCGCGAGCTGATCGCCGAGGGTCATGAACCGGGCAGTTTCACGCCCTGGCAGAACCTGCCGGCGGATTGCGACCTGCTGTTCTATGAGGGGCTGCACGGCGGCGTGCAGACGGAGCAGCACGACGTGGCCGGCCATGTGGATCTCCTGATCGGGGTGGTGCCCATCGTCAATCTTGAATGGATCCAGAAGATTCACCGGGATACCCACCACAGGGGCTACAGCCAGGATGAGGTGGTGGAGACGATCATCAACCGCATGGACGACTACGTCCAGGACATCGTGCCGCAGTTCTCCAATACCCACATCAATTTCCAGCGTGTTCCCACGGTGGACACCTCGAACCCCTTCGTGGTGCGGGAGGTGCCGTCCGCGGATGAGAGCATGATCGTGGTCCACTTCCGCCACTACGCGGATGTGGATTTCCAGCGTCTGCTGCAGATGATTCCGGGGAGCTTCATGTCACGCCAGGACACGATCGTGATTCCGGGGCCCAAGCTGCCCCTCGCCATCGATCTGATCCTCAGGCCACGGATACTGGAGTTGATGGAACACAAGCGCTACGCCTGGTAGCGCCCGTGTTCAGCCGTGGTCGCGCAGAAAGCGGCGGACCAGCCGGCCTGTCTGTACTGGCGCTTCCAGCATCGGAAGGTGGCCGATACCCCGAAGCACCGTCACTTCCGCATTGGGCAGCAGTGCGCCGTAGTGGTGGGCGCAGGAAACGTCCAGGACCTGGTCCCGTTCGCCCCAGATCACCTGTGCCGGCGCCTGGACCCGCTCCAGAAGCTCCGGGATGCGCTCGTGGGGCTGCATCATGTCCATGAACAGGTGCTGGTTGACCGGGCGCCGGTGGCGCATTTCCGGCCCCATCGCCAGGGGCATGACACGGCTGAAGACCCCGCGCCCCCGCCAGGTGGCATAGCGGAAGAGAGTGCGGGTTTCGTCCGCGTTACCGGGGATCAGCGGGTTCCGTCCCTCGATGAGCTGGCTTTCCATGGGGCTGTGGCGGGCACTGCCCATTCCAGCGGCATTCATCAGGACCAGGCCGGCGACGTGTTCGGGGTGGTTCGCGGCCAGGGTGGCACTGACAGCACCGCCCATGGAGGAGCCGATCCAGAACGCCGGGGGCAGGGTCAGGTGCCTGGCCCATTCCGCCATGCGCCGGGCCTGGACCTCGTAGGTGTAGCGGGCGTCCGCGCGGTAGTCGCTCTGGCCGAACCCGGGCAGATCCGGCAGGTAGAGCGTCATACTGCGGCGTCGGATGGCCGGAATCAGGCTGGCCCAGTTCTCCTTGCTGGCGCCGAAACCATGGAGCAGAACCACCGGCGTTCCGTGCCCCGAGCCGATGCGCCAATGCTGGATGCGGTGTCCGTCGATCTCGATGCTTTCCGCCTGGATGCCGGGAATCCAGCCACTGATGGCCTGAAGCTTCTGCCAGGCGCTGGTCGCTGGTTGCCAGCGATCCAGCGTTGCACGGTCCGGCTGGGCCGAGGGTGCCTTCAGGTAGGAGTCGCTTACCTTCTGGAGGGAGTCCAGTATCGCATTGAAGGTGGTCGCTTCCATCAGCTTCTCCGTGCTGCGCTCTGGCGTTGGCGGTTGAGCTTCAGCGCACCGGTCACGAGGCCCTGGTAGCCGGCGGGCAGCAGTCGCTGCATCCAGTCCGCGGCATGCGCCTCTGTGCCGATCAGTAGCCTGCGGCGGTCACGCTTTACAGCCTTCAGTATAGCCTGTGCAGCGTCATCCGCAGTGGTACGGAACAGCTTCTCGAAGTTGGCTGTCAGGGCGCCCGTCTCCTCACCCATAAGCTCGGACATGCTCTCGTCCATGCGTGCGGTGCGGGCGATGTTGGTCTTGATGCCGCCAGGATGCACGCAGGTGGCGGAAACGCTGCCGCCTTCCATGTCGAGTTCCTGGCGGAGGGATTCAGTGAATCCGCGCACCGCGAATTTGGTGGCGTTGTAGCTGCTCATTCCGGGCTGGGCGAAGAGACCGAAGATGCTGGAGATGTTGACCACATGGCCGCCGCCGGGGGCTTCCTTCAGGTAGGGCAGGAAGGTTTTGGTGCCATAGAGCACGCCCTTGAAGTTGATGTCCAGGATCCAGTTGTAGTCCGTGTAGCTGGACTCGGCCACGGAGCCCGCGTGGGCCACGCCGGCGTTGTTGAAGATCAGGTTGACCTGGCCGTGGTCGCGGACCACGTTTTTGGCCCAGTCTTCCACCTCGCGGCGTCTGGCCACATTGACCGTGGCGCTGGTCACGTTGACGCCCCGGTTTTCACACAGGCGGGCGGTTTCAGCCAGGCCCTCCGCGTCCACATCACTCAGTGCGAGGTGACAGCCCTCGGCTGCCAGTGCGCAGGCCAGGGCCCGGCCAATGCCGGACCCTGCGCCGGTAACGGCGGCTACCTTGCCGGAAAAGGACTTCATGCGGGCTGTTCCTCCAGGTTGGCTTTGGTTGATGATACCTGGTCGTGGAATCCGGTGCCGGCCTGCTCCCCGGCAGTACCGGCGTGGTAGGCGGCGGCGTCGAACTGGCGTGTCTGGCGGCTGAAGCGGAAGGTGAAGTCCGGCCACAGGGCCACGTTCTTGCCCGTCTCCGGATGGATATACCAGCTGGTGCAGCCCCCATCATTCCAGATGGAGCCATCCAGGCGGCCCTGTAGCCGCTGGTTGTACTGCCTCTGCGTCCTGTGCTTAACATCGACCCAGTCGATGTCCTTCTCTTCCATGGTGCGGATGGCATCCATCACGTACTGGATCTGGGATTCGATCATGTAGACCATGGAGTTGTGCCCCAGGCCGGTGTTCGGGCCCATGACCATGAACAGGTTGGGGAAGCCGGAGATGGCGGCGCCCTTGTAGGCCTCCGGGCCGTCCTGCCACAACTCGTTCAGGTCCTGCCCATTACGGCCCTTGATCAGTCCCTTCGGGACCGGGTCCGTGGACTTGAAGCCAGTGCCGTAGATGAGCACGTCGATTTCACGGTGCTGGCCATCCGTCGTCACGATGCCCGTCTCCGTGATCTCCTGGATACCGTCGGTCACCACGTCGACGTTGGGCTGGTCCAGCGCCGGGTAATAGTTGTTGGACATCAGGACCCGCTTGCAGCCGAACTCGTAATCCGGGGTGACCTTGCGCTGCAGCTCCGGGTCGCTGATCTGGCGGCGGATATGGGATTTCGCCATATGCCGGGCTGCCTTGAGCAGCTTCGGGTTGATGAGCATGGGCACGACCCGGCTCTCCAGCATCCAGTACAGCGCCTTGCGCTCCAGTTGCTGGACCATTGGCAGGCGCCGGAAGATACCGCGTTCCTTCTCGCTGATCTCACGGTCCGGCTTGGGCATGATCCAGGGGGCGGAGCGCTGGAACAGGTAGAGCTGCCCGGCTTCCTTCTGCACTTCGGGCACGAACTGGATGGCCGAGGCGCCGGTACCGATCACGGCTACGCGCTTGCCGGTCAGGTCGTAGTCGTGGTCCCAGTCCTGGGAATGGAAAGCCTTGCCCTGGAAGCGGTCCGTACCCGGGATGTCGGGATAGGCCGGAATCGAAAGGGCGCCCATGCCGGAGACGAGGACGCTGGCGGTGAAATCACGCCCGTGGTTGTCCTTCAGCTGCCAGAGGGCCCTGGACTCATCCCATTTTGCCTCGGTCAACGGCGTGTTCAGGTGGATATGAGGGCGGATCCGGTACTTGTCGGCGCAGTGCTCCAGGTACTGGCGGATCTCCTCCTGGGGCGCGAACATCCGCGTCCACTCCGGATTGGGCTCGAAGGAATAGGAGTAGACGTGGGACTGCACGTCGCAGGCGCATCCGGGGTAGTGGTTCTGCCGCCAGGTGCCGCCGATGCCGTCATCCTTCTCGAAGATCCGGAAGCTGTGGCGGCCCTCCCCCTTGAGCCGGATGGCCATACCCAGCCCGGAGAAGCCGGAGCCGATGATGGCCACCTGGGTGTGTCGGGTCGCGATGGTGCCATGTTGTTGTTGGGCCATGGGCCTTCTCCCTGCTTGCCTGTATACATCTGTCTACCAACGTAGACGAATGTATACTTCGGTGTAAAGACTTTCAGTGAAGAAAGTGACATTCAGCAATGTAACGGTATGCAGGGGCGTGCCCATTGGCACCCGGGACCGGGTGTGGAGTCAGCAGGGATAACGGGTGTGGGGAGGAGGGTCCCCGGTGCTCAGGGCAGGTTGCGGGAGTAGAAGATCTCCAGCATTTCTTTCTGAAGACGCTGGAGGATATCGTCGGCTTCTTCCTTGTCCAGGTCGGCTGCGTTTACCCCGAAGACGTAGTTGTCGAGGTTGAACTCGCGCAGGATCATCTTGGTGTGGAAAAGGTTATCCTGGTACACGTTCACGTCCATCATCTGGTACGCGGCGCGGGTGTCCTCTGTGAGGTAATCCTGGATGGAGCTCATCTCGTGGTCGCTGTAGTGCTTCTTGCCGTTGACGTCCCGGGTGAAGCCGCGCACGCGGTAGTCCACGGTGACGATGTCGGAGTCGAAGCTGTGGATCAGGTAGTTCAGCGCCTTCAGCGGTGAGATGAGGCCGCAGGTGGAGACGTCGATGTCCGCCCGGAAGGTGCTGATGCCCTCGTAGGGGTGGCTTTCCGGGTAGGTGTGGACGGTGACGTGGCTCTTGTCGAGGTGACCCACCAGGGTTTCCGGCAGCGGGCCGGGGGAGGCTTCGCTGATGTTGCCTTCCGGGGCTTCCTCGTGCTCGGCGATAAGCATGGTGACGCTGGCGCCATGGGGGTCGTAGTCCTGGTGCGCGATGTTGAGGATGTTGGCGCCGATGATCTTCACCACGTCGGTGAGGATCTGGGTCAAGCGTTCGGCGTTGTACATCTCGTCGATGTACTCGATGTAGGCCTTGCGCTGCTCTTCGGTGCGCGCGTAGCAGATATCGTAGATATTGAAGCTGAGGGACTTGGTCAGGTTGTTGAAGCCGTGAAGTTCCAGTTTGGGTTCCATCGGCATGCCCCTCCACTCTCTTGCACACGGTGCCGGTAAAGCCGCGTATTATGCCTGCGTCGCTCTGGGCTGAACACCATTGGTTTGCTCAGGGATTTCCCCGACTGAATCGGAAGTTGTCACAAGGCATTTAATTGGCTGCCACCGCCTTTGCTGCTCAGACCGCCTTGATGACCGGGACCTTGTTTCTCGCTCCTTGCTCGTTGCCCCCTTACCCCTCATACATGGTGTAATCATGCGTGATCTCAACCCCGGCTTTTTCCAGCATGATCGAGGCGGAGCAGTACTGCTCGGCCGAAAGCTGAATGGCGCGGGCGACGCGTTTCTCGTTCAGATCCTGTCCGGTCACGTGGAAGTGGATATGGATCTTCGTGAAAACGGAGGGAACCGTATCCGCGCGCTCGGCGGTGACTTCAGCGCGGCAGTCGGTGACGTTCTGGCGGGATTTCTGGAGGATGCTCATGACGTCGAAGGAGGTGCAGCCGCCGAGGCCGACGAGCATCATTTCCATGGGGCGTGCGCCCTGGTTCTCGCCGCCGTGGTCGGGCGGGCCGTCCAGCTGGATGTCGTGGCCGGAGCCGGTGGTGGCGCGGAAGCTGGCGGCGCCGGTCCAGTTAATCGTGGTGTTCATGGCCATAACAGCGGCGATCTCCCAAAACGTTGGATGGAGGTTTGGTCTGGCGGTGTTATACGGGAAGCTCGGTCGCCAGGGATGGCGACCGCGCAGCGTCCAGGGATGGATTCATAGCGATTCCCGGATAACACCGCCAGACCGCGCCTCCCTGCAGGAAAGGAGCAGGCTACCACAGCCTTAAATCTTGAGGGTATCGCACCGGACGACGAACCCCTTGTGCTGTTCTATACTGGGTGCTATCAAAAGGAGATGCCCCGCCGGGGCCAGAACGGAAACGTCCATAACAGAATCAGGATGCCATCATGACCAGTATTGCCAGACCCGTCGACAACAAGACCAAGCACCTGGACTACTTCCTGTCCCAGTGCCACCGGCGGCGTTACCCGGCAAAGAGCACCATCATCTACGCCGGCGATAAGAGCGACTCACTGTTCTACATCGTCAAGGGCTCTGTCACCGTCATCATCGAGGACGACGACGGCCGCGAGATGATCATGGCCTACCTCAACGCCGGCGACTTCTTCGGCGAAATGGGCCTGTTCGACAACATGGACTCGCGCAGCGCCTGGGTGAAGGCCAAGACCGAGTGTGAGGTTGCCGAGATCAGCTACACCAAGTTCCGCGAGATCTCCCAGGAAGACCCGAAGGTCCTGTACTTCATCGGCGAACAGATGGCGTCGCGCCTGCGCCAGACCACCCGCAAGGTTGGCGATCTGGCCTTCCTCGACGTGACCGGCCGGGTCGCGCGCACGCTGCTCGACCTGTGCGAGGAGCCGGATGCCATGACGCACCCGGACGGCATGCAGATCAAGATCACCCGCCAGGAAATCGGCCGCATCGTGGGCTGCTCCCGCGAGATGGTGGGCCGCGTCCTGAAAACACTCGAAGACCAGGGCCTGGTACAGGTCTCCGGTAAAACCATGGTTGTTTACGGAACCCGATGATGAAAATCTACGAAATGAAAAAGGCGCCCAATCCGAGGCGTGTGCGTATGTTCATGGCCGAGAAGGGCATTCTCGACCAGGCGGAATTTGTTGAGATGGATCTTCAGCAGGGCGAGAACCTTACGCCCGAATTCGCACAGAAGAATCCCATGAAGAAGGTGCCGGTGCTGGAGCTCGATGACGGCACCTGTATCTCAGAGACCATGGCCATCTGCCGCTACTTCGAGGAGCTGCACCCGCAGCCGCCGCTGCTGGGCAAGGATGCGCTGGACAGGGCAAAAGTGGAGCAGTGGCTGCGCTGGCTTGAGCTCTATTTCTTCATGCCCACCGGCATGTGCTTCCAGCATACGAGTGGCGTATTCAAGGACCGGATGACACCGTTCCCGGAATGGGGCGAGGAATGCCGCAAGGGAGTGGAGAAATTCATGCACTTCCTGAACAAGCACCTGGAAGGGCGTGAGTTCATCGTGGGCGATCACTTCACGGCGGCGGACATCAGTGCCCTGTGCACCGTCGACTTCAACAAGGTCAACAAGATCGGTATCCAGCCGGATCAGACGAACCTGCAGGCCTGGTACGACCGCATTTCCCAGCGGGCGTCCGCAGCGGTGTAATGCTGGCGGCGGGCTTTCGGCGTGGCTCCCAGGTGGTGATGTTTGCGGTCACCGCGGGGCGGAGGTGAAAAACAGCTCGCCCAGCCGGTAGCCGGGGCTCCCCGCCCGCATGAAGGATTCGCCCACCAGGAAGGCGTGGATGCCGCGTTCGCGCATGGCGTCCACGTCTTTACGGGTGTGGATGCCGCTTTCCGTAATGGTAAGGCGCCCGTCGGGTACGCGCTGGTGGAGGGTCCGGGTGGTGTCCAGGGAGACTTCGAAGGTGTGGAGGTCCCGGTTGTTGATGCCGAGCAGCGGGCTGTCCACTTGCAGTGCCTGGTCGAGCTCCGCCTCATTATGGACCTCCACGAGAACATCCATACCCAGTTCCCGGGCGGTCCCGGCCAGCGCCTGCATCTGGTTGACGGACAGGCAGGCGGCGATCAGCAGGATGCAATCGGCGCCCGCAATGCGGCTCTCGTGGATCTGGTATTCATCCACCATGAAGTCCTTGCGCAGGACGGGCAGGGTGCAGGCTTCACGGGCGGCCAACAGGTCGGCTTCACCGCCCTGGAAGAAGTCCCTGTCGGTCAGGACGGAGAGGCAGGCTGCGCCGTGGGCCTCGTAGTCGCGGGCGATGGCGGCGGGGTCATAGGGGTCGCGAAGCACACCGGCACTGGGCGAGGCCCGCTTGATCTCGGCGATCACCGCTGGATCACCGGCATCGATCCGCCGTTGCAGTGCGGCGGCAAAACCACGCGTGGCGGGCTGTTCCCGCGCTTCGCTCCGGCAGTCCTCGAAAGACAACCGCCGCTGGCGCTCGGCCACTTCCTCATGCTTGCGGGCGACGATGCGTTTGAGAACCGTGGGCGTACCGTCGTTCATTCCGCCTGCTCCATTCGTTGGCTGAGTTCGGCCAGCTGCTCCATGCGTTCCAGGGCACTGCCGTTTTCCATGGCGGCCAGGGCCCTGCGAGCGCCTTCGGTCAGTGATTCCGCCAGGTCGCCGGCATAGAGTGCGGCTCCGGCATTGAGCGCGATCATGTCCCGGGCGACGGCGGCGCGCTCACCCGGACTCGGACTCAGGGCCTCCCGGATCAGGGCCAGGGACTCGGCGGCGTCGGCCACCTGGAGGTCAAAGATCGGCTGGGCCCTGATGCCCATGTCTTCCGGGCGGATATGGTATTCGCTGATCTCACCGTCTTTCAGTTCCGCGACCCGGGTCCGGCTGGCCAAGCTGATCTCGTCCAGCCCGTCCTCGGAGTGGACAATCAGGATATGCTCGCTGCCGAGCCGGCGCAGGACTTCCGCCATGGGCACACAGAGGTCGCCGTTGAACACACCGATCACCTGGTGCTTTACGCCCGCCGGGTTGGTCATGGGCCCGAGGATGTTGAACAGGGTGCGGATGCCCAGCTCCCTGCGGGGCCCCACGGCGTGCTTCATGGCCGTGTGGTGGTTGGGGGCGAACATGAAGCCCACGCCCAGCTCGTGCACGCAGCGGGTGATCTGCTCCGGCGTCATGTTCAGTCGCAGCCCGGCCTGGTCGAGCAGGTCTGAGCTGCCGCTGCGCGAGGAAACCGAGCGGTTGCCGTGCTTGGCCACGTTGCCACCGGCCGCGGCGATAACGAAGGTAGCCGCAGTAGAGACGTTGAACAGGTTGGCCCCGTCACCGCCGGTACCGACGATGTCCACCACATTGGGCACATCCAGCGTGACGCCGGTGGCCAGCTCCCGCATGACTTCCACGGCGCCGGTGATCTCGTCGATGGCCTCGCCCTTCATGCGCAGGCCGATCAGGAAGCCACCGATCTGAGCGTCCGTGGCCTCGCCCTGCATGATGGTGCGCATCACAGCCTTCATGTTCTCGGTGCTCAGGTCCTGTCGCTCGGCGACTTTGGCGATGGCGGTCTGGATGTCCATGGTGGTCTACCCCCGGTTCGTCATGTTCAGAAAGTTCTGCAACAGCTCATGGCCGTGGCGCGTCATGATCGACTCCGGGTGGAACTGCACACCCTCGATGGTCAGGGTACGGTGCCTCAGGCCCATCACCTCCTCCATGGAGCCGTCCTCATTCTCGGTCCAGGCCGTGATCTCGAGTTCGCTGTCGGGCCAGTGATCCTTGTCCACCACCAGCGAGTGGTAGCGTGTGGCCTCGAACGGATTCTCCAGCCCGGCGAAAACGCCCTCGCCCCGGTGATGGATCATCGAGGTCTTGCCGTGCATGACCTGGCCGGCACGGATCACCTTGCCGCCGAAGACCTGGCCGATGCACTGGTGACCCAGGCACACGCCCAGAAGCGGGATGCGACCGGCAAAGCGGCGCACCACCTCCAGCGAGATGCCGGCCTCGTCCGGTGAACAGGGGCCCGGCGAGATCACGATCCGCTCGGGGGCCATGGCCTCGATCTCGTCGAGGCTGATGGTGTCGTTGCGGTGGACCTCCACATCGGCGCCCAGTTCGCCCAGATACTGGACCACGTTGTAGGTGAAGGAGTCGTAGTTATCGATCATCAACAGCATGCGGGTCTCCCTCGCCTCAGTGGTCGAAGTCGGTCAGGGCCATGTCGGCGGCCCGGAAGATGGCGCGACCCTTGTTCTGGGTCTCCTTCCATTCAAGGCGCGGCACGGAATCCGCCACCACACCGGCACCCGCCTGGATATGCAGGGTCTCATCCCTGATGACCGCGGTACGGATGGCGATGGCCGTGTCCATGTTGCCGCTCCAGGAGAGGTAGCCCACGGCGCCGCCGTAGACACCGCGCTTGACCGGTTCGAGCTCGTCCAGGATCTCCATGGCGCGGATCTTGGGGGCGCCGCTGAGCGTGCCCGCCGGCAGTGTGGCGCGCAGCACGTCCATGCAGGAGAGGCCCTCGCGCAGCTTGCCGGTGACGTTGGAGACGATGTGCATGACGTGGGAGTAGCGCTCGACCGTCATGGTGTCCGTGAGCGTCACCGAGCCGGTTTCGGTCACACGGCCGATATCGTTGCGACCCAGGTCGATCAGCATCAGGTGTTCGGCGCGTTCCTTGGGGTCGGCCAGCAACTCCCGTTCCAGCGCCTCGTCTTCTTCGCGGCTGGCGCCGCGCTTGCGGGTGCCGGCGATGGGGCGCACCGTCACTTCCTCATCCTCGACTCGAGCCAGGATCTCCGGCGAGGAGCCCACGATGTGGAAGTCCTTCAGGTTGAGGAAGTACATGTAGGGCGAGGGATTGAGGCAGCGCAGAGCACGGTACAGATTCAGCGGTGGGGCTTCGAAGGCCACGGACATGCGTCGTGAGAGTACGGTCTGCATGACGTCGCCGGCCAACACGTATTCCCGGATCTTCTCCACCGCCGCTTCGAAGTCGGTCTGGGTGAAGTCCGAGTGGAAGTCACGCTCCTCGATGCGATTGCCGGTGGCCTCGGAAACCGGGCTGGTGACACGGGTTTCGCGCAACCGTTTTTCCAGTTCATCCAGCCGCTGAACGGCCGCTTCATAGCTTCCGGCGCTTGCCGGGCTGGCCTGGACGATCAGGTGGAGCTTGCCGCGCAGGTTATCGAACACCACCACTTCGTCGGAAACCATCAGCAGGACATCCGGTGTGCCCAGCTCGTCCGGCGGTACGCTGTCCCGCAGCCGGGGCTCGATGAAGCGCACCGTGTCATAGCCGAAGTAACCCACCAGGCCGCCGTTGAAGCGCGGCATGTCCGGCAGGTCCGGGGAGTGGTAACGGGCCTGGAAGGCCTCGATGTAGGCCAGCGGATCCTCGGCGGTGAGCGAGTCGATTACGCCATCGTCGGATTCGTGCACGATCTCATGGCCGTTCACCCGTACCCGTTCGCGGGCTGGCAGGCCGATGATGGAATAACGGCCCCACTTCTCGCCGCCCTGGACGGATTCCAGCAGGTAGGAGTAGGGGCCGTCGGCCAGCTTGAGATAGGTGCTCAGTGGGGTGTCGAGATCCGCATACACTTCCCGGTGAACGGGAATGCGGTTATAGCCTTCACCGGCATAGGCGTCGAACTGTTCGGGCGTCATGGGTCTTTCCTGAAACAAGCATGGGCGTTGTGGAATCGTGGCTTCGGCCACGGGCGCTCAGTGGTGACGCTTCACCATCGCCAGCGCGGGTTCGCCCAGCGTGCGGGGTGCACGATCAGAGTTGCTTCTTTCAGTCCGGCGGTCACGGCCGCTCTCCCGATGGTTGGAATAACGGTCTCAGGTTAGCGAAGAGGGTCCTGGGAAGCAACCGTCGTCATCAGTGCTCCCCAAATGATACGGATTCGTATTTGCGCTATTTCCCCCGGGACTGCACAATGGCACGGAGTTTTGTCCACCCGGTCTCCGGACCCGCGAGTGCGGTTTATGCAGGCATCGGATCATTGTGAACAATCGGCTTTCCTTGCGCTTGCGGCTCGGGTTCACCCGGGGCTCAACGGCGCAGCGGCGCCGTCTGCGGAACCGGGCCTCGAGCACGGTGCTGACAATGCCCGGGTGATCGACGCGATTCACAGTGTCTGGGCGGACGCCTATCCAGAAGCCGGGGAGCCGTATTCCTCGGTGCGAACCTGGACGCTTCTGATGTGGCAGCCCGTGTTCCTCTCGGTCCTGGGCGTGCATGGCCATGGCGTCGTGGTCCCGGTTGATCGGCTGTGGCAGAGAGTGGAAGAGGGCATCGTCGCGGGTTTCAGGCTTCAGGAACACTGGCCTGTCGCGCCGGCTGTGGAGGAGGAGCTCATCAGGGACGCCACGGCAAGGCTGCTCAGGGTTCGGGATGCGCTTCTCGAGGATCTGAGGCGTGTTGCCCGGATCAAGCCACTGACGGCCAACCGCCTGATGGCGGATATTCTGTTACTTGCCCTGCAGCGCCTGGCGATGGTCGAAACCGGATTCAGCAACGAGCGCCTTCAGTCACTGGGCGAGGCATGGCTGGCGGCAGCCGGATTGCGCCATCAGAGCCGGTATCTGCCCCTGCAGCTCCAGAACGGACGGGAAGTGCTGGGGCTGGAGCGCCGCGCCTGCTGCATGCATTACCGGCGGGATGACGGCTGTTACTGCTCGTCCTGCCCCAAGCTGGCGCATTCGGAGCGGGAGCGGCGCCAACTGGAGGAGTTGAGTCATGAAGCTGTCGCTGTCTGATATCCGGGTTCACCGTGACGGGCGAACGATACTCGGCCTGGAGGAACTGACCCTGCGTGACGGCGAGTTCACCGCCATCCTCGGTCACAATGGGTCTGGCAAGTCCACCCTGATGCAGCTTATGGCGCGGCAGATGAGACCGGACGAAGGCGAGATCCGGCTGGACGGGGAACCATTGGCGCGCTATGGCCAGCGGGATCTTGCCCGGCGCCTGGCCTTCCTGCCCCAGCAGCTCCCGGAAGTGGCGGG
>NZ_CAJXMA010000012.1:0-50862 GCF_913056445.1 uncultured Halovibrio sp. | reverse complement strand
AAAAGCCGGGGGTGGCATGAGCCGCCCCCGGCTTTTCTGTTTCAGGGCCCCCGGTCAGGGCGCTTCGGCGCCTACATCCTCCGGACCAAACCGCTTGTGGGTGCCATCGCAGTAGGGCGCGTTGCTGGTGTGCTTGCAGCAGCACAGCGCCGCATCACCACTTTCCTTAGGGGTGAACTTCTCGGGTGTAATGCCTGTGCCTTTGTGGGAACCATCGCAGAATGGCTGGCTTTCAGACCGGCCACAGGCGCAGAACATGTAGCTCTCGCCAGCCGTAAGGCTGACCTTCATCGGCTTGTTATCCGCAACAACGGGTTGGGTCATGGTAATCCTCTCTTCTTCTCTGGGTTTCAGGGCAGCTCCGTGCACCTTCTGTGTAACGCGTACGAACGCATGCCGTCCAGAGGTCATCACGGCGTCGTCTGCTGGTGGTAGAGAATGGTCAGAAGGAAGGGACGAGGAGGAGGGAGCAGGAACGGGAGCCGGCTGGGCCGGCTCCCGGGGGTCATCCAGGGATGCGGTGGAAACGCCGCTTACTGCTGGACTTCCCGGCTGGCTTCCAGAACGGATTCCACACGGCGATTCCTGGCACGGCCTTCAGCGGTGTCGTTGTCAGCAACCGGCTGCGATTCACCGTAGCCTTCAGCACTCACCCGCTCCGCGTCGATGCCCATTTCCTCCACGAGGATCTGCTTGACGGCTTCCGCGCGGCGCTGGGAAAGGGCCCGGTTGGACTCTGCGTTGCCAACACTGTCTGTGTGGCCTTCCAGTACCAGGGTACTTTCAGGGAACTCACGCATGGCTTCGGCCACGTCGCGGATCTCCGGCAGGGAACCCTCAGTGACGTTGGCGCTGGCGGTCTCAAAGCGCACATTGAGAGTCTCGCGCACGCTTTCCTTGAGCGTTTCGTGGCAGCCCTGATCATTGACCTTCGCGCCTTCCGGCGTGTCCGGGCACTGATCGTTGCGGTTGGTTACGCCGTCATTGTCGGAGTCGCGCTCAATGGCGCAGCCCGCGTCATTCACCGGGGTGCCGGCGGGTGTGTCAGGGCAGTCGTCACGGCTGTCGGGGACGCCGTCATTGTCCGAGTCCTGCGGCTTGGCGGGCTCCTGCTGCGGGGTCGGAGCCGGTTCGTCACCGCCGGTGCCAAAGGCGTAGTTCACACCCAGATAGACCTGCGTATCCTGGCGGCTGTTATCAAGGATGAAGTCGTGGCGCGCGCCCACATCGATGAAAACATTGCTTGCGACCGCACGCTGAACGCCCACACCGATGCCGGTCAGGGTTTCAGTGTCGTCGCTGCCATTGGCGGAAAACTCATGGTGCCCGACGGCAATCCCGGCATAGGGCTCGAACCCGGCCAGGTCAAAGCTGCCAAAATGGCGGCGGCCCTCGATCACTGCGGTGTCGAGATCTGTCTCACCGCTGCCCTGTTCCGCGTCCAGCTCGCCAGTCTCATACAGTGCCTGTACGGACCAGTCGGACTGGAAGCGGTAGCCGATCTGGAGACCGGGCAGCAGGGCACTGTCGAGATCCGAGCTGTCCTGGCGCTGGCCGTTGGTGTCATGGAAGAACTGGGTGCCATGGATGCCCAGGTAGGCGTATTCTTCTGGCAGCTCCGGGGTCGCTGCTACTGCTCCGGTAGCTGTCATCAGCATGAGGCCGGCAATGGCTTTTTTCATCGGTATCTGTGTCCTATGGTTGAATGATGCCTTTGCAGTCTATCAACCGTTAAACGGATCACAAAATGTAACCGGCGCTACCAGATCCGGCTACCGCCCTCACCGCCGGAACTGATGGAAAGCAGCACCTGGTAATCATCCAGGGAACCGCCGCGATTGAGGCGGGATTCGTACCGGTCAGCGCTGAAGCTGAGGTTAACATCCAGGCCCGTACGGTTGTGGGTGGGGGCGAGCGCCTGCCACTGCAGTTCACCGCCCAGGTACTGCCGACGCCTGTCCCGGATCTGCAGGGAGTCCACCGGTTCACGGGTGCGGCTCAGCTTGAACGTGTTGCGGTACACGAGTTCGTCCGGGATCAGCCAGGCGTCCGCAGTGAGGCGGAACAGACTCTGTTGGCCCGTCATATCCAGACTCCCGTATTCCCGGTGCTCGAACTCACCGTAAGGCTGCAGGCTGAGCCAGCCCCAGGGGGAAAGGGTGAGACCCGCAAAGAGTTCGTTGCCATGGCTGGTGACCCTGTGCGGGCCATAGCTCTCCTTGAGCTGACGGTAGCTGTAGCCCAGGGAACCGTTGTCAAAGGGGGTCAGGTTGAGAAATACCCGCCGGGAGGAGCGGGCGCCTGTCATGGACAGGTTACCAGGCGTATGGAAAGCGTCGCCCACGTGCTTTGCCTCCGCACCGAACTCCCAGCCAAGGAACGGCAGGTGCGTCTCCGGACGGTACCGGAGGGCTACCGTGTGTGCGGTATCCGAGACCTTGTGGTCCGGGCGCTGGTCAAGAGCGGAGCGCCGGCTGATGGCCCGTTCCAGGGTCAGGCGCAGCCGGTTGTCGTCCCAGCCACTCTGAATGCCGACCGAGTACCCCTGCTGGTGCATCGCCCGGGAATTCCGGGAGCCGGCCACATAGCCCGCCCAGAAGGTTGTATCGGAGCCGGCGATGGGCAGTGTCGCTTCCCAGACACCCCCGGTATACCAGGGAGTATCGCCGGAAAGCTGCATCTCACGGACGGTATCGGGTGCTTCGCCAGCGCTGACAGCAAAAACCGAAAGATTGCTGTTCAGCGGCTCCAGTTCGCTTGTGGCGGAGAGCCCCCAGTCCGTATCCCCGTCAAAGAGAAGTCCCTGTCTGGCCGCCTGGTGGTGACCAAACTGGATACTCAGGTTGTCCATGCGGCTTGAGAAAAGGAAACGATCAAGGTTCAGCTTTGTTCTGGATTCTGTCTGGGCGTGGCCCTTATCCGGCGCATCTGCCGGGTCCAGCGCCCCATCCATCGTCAAGCTGAAGTTCCATTGCTTGAGGCCGCCCAGCCCCAGATCGCCGTGCGAGGCATTGAGGTTCAGCTCTCTTGGCTCCCCGGCCCACGCAAAAGCCGTGGCCACCATCAGGAGCGCGATCAGGGTTGTGGCTGTGGTTTTCCGTATCATCAACAGCGCGCAGCGACCGGGAAGTGGGCTGGCATCGAGCCAACAAAGTTAGAGAGAGTATAAACTATATCCCGGAGATCGTTGATTACGAAATACAATTCGCTACAGACGGTAAGATTGTGAAGGGAATGGATACTTAATCAGAGAAATAGTCCTGCATCCAGTCAAATAATGTATCCGCGCCCACTTCGGTCAGGGGGATACTCCGGAAGGGACCGCCGGGCTCCTCGTCCAGTCCAATGAACTCAAACAGCAGGGTGCCGGGCTGCTCATCGTGAAGGATCAGCACAATCCGCCGGCGTGTGCGCAGGCAGTCAATGGTCATCACGTCCGCAGGGATGCCGCTGTTGCGCATGCCCTGGCGGACTTCCACGACCGGGTTGATGTGTTCATGCGCCTGCTGGATCCGGGCATGGGCCTCGCTGGCCAGGTCGGACAGGGTCTTGAGGGGATCTTCGGACATTGAGATACCTTAATGGCAGACATTTCGGTCAGCGTAGCAGAACGATGTAATCTGCATTGTAAGGCAAAGCGCTGGTGCGTAATCGGAAAACAGCAACAGAAGAGGAGGTGTGCCGTGTTTGATTCTGAGATTCCCCCCTTGGAAATGCTGATCCGGCTTTCGGCCGCAGTCGGGCTGGCGTTGCTTCTGGGGCTTGAGCGCGAGGTCATCAAGGGAGGCTGATCGTCAGGTCCTCCCCTCGAGCCTCGATCCGGAATAGTCCCGCACATTCCCAAGAATCCAGGAATCGGGCGCCGGGGCGGTTCCGTGGCCCCGCAGGACATGGACCGTCCCGGTGCCCTCCATGATCACCGCTTCCACATCGGCGGGATCAATCACGTTGGCCTTGCGCAGCTGGCAGCGCAGGTCGTCCTCCGTCACACGGGCCACTTGCATATTCTCGTGTAGAAGCTCTCCGCCCGGGCCCATCAGCAGGATCGGGTCATTATCGAAGGTCCTGCGGGTTGCCTCGTTACGGCGGCGCAGCCGTGACACGACCAGTTGCAGGCCGTAGAGCGTGGCTGCCGCCGTCATTCCCTGCAGCAGGGGCGGATCGGTGGAGACGACAGATGTTGCGAGCAATGAGCCGATGGCGATGGTGACCGCCACGTCGAAGGCGGACATCTGGGCAAAGCTGCGCACGCCGGACCAGCGGGCGAGGAGCAGGATGGTGACGTACATCCCGGTTGAACTGAGTACGACGCCCAGCAGGGGCACAGGCGTACTTGCGAACCACTCATTCATGAGGTGTCATCCTTATTCGGCTGTGTCGGTCAGATGGGCCATCATAAATCGGGCGCGGTCATTTTCTCGATGATTGAGCCAGCTCAACATTTGCCGCCATCAACAGGCCTATAATCGAAGCCAGGGAGCCGGTGAAGCGCATCGGTTACAGCGCAGCGGGAGCGTTGGTGATGGGTGAAGCACGGGAACAGATGACGGCGGTTGATACGGCCTGGTGGCACATGGAGAGTGAAGATAACCCCATGATGATCACGGGGGTACTGGTTCTGGATCGCCAGGTGGACATCCAGGCGTTCCGGGAACTGCTGGAACAGCGGCTGCTGCGCTACAGCCGGTTTTCCCAGCGTGTTACTGAGGATGACGGCAGGGCTTTCTGGGAAGAGGATCCGCATTTTTCCCTGGATAACCATCTCCATCATATAGCGCTCGCGGAGCCGTGTGATCAGCAGGCACTCCAGGATCTCGTGGGGGACCTCGCCAGCACCCCACTGGACGTCCGGCATCCCCTCTGGCAGTTCCATCTTGTGGACCATTACGAGGATGGCGCGGCCATTGTGGCACGTCTGCACCACTGCATCGCGGACGGGCTCGCGCTGGTCCAGGTGCTCATGTCCCTGGCCAGTGAAGGAAGGCTTCCTGAAGCAGAACATGTGGACCAGCTGCCCGCTGGTGGTCTGGTCAGATCCCTGACCGGATCCATGCGACGAATAGCTCAGCAGGGCGTTCACCTGGGTCATGAACTGTTCGAGGAGGGTATGGAGCTCGCTCGCCACCCTGAGCATGTCACGCACTGGTTCGAGGAAGGCCGGGCGATTGTCGGGGAAGTGGCTCATCTTGGACTGATGCCGCGGGACCCGAGCACTCACCTGCATGCCGAACTGTCGGGGCGTAAGCGCGTAGCCTGGGCTGATCCCCTGCCGCTGGCGCGGGTCAAGGAGCTTGCGCATCAGCTGGAGGGCACGGTCAACGATGTTCTGGTGGCTGCTGTTACCGGTGCGCTCAGGCGGTATCTGAGCGAGGCGGACCGATACATCAAAGGGAATATCCATGTCACTATTCCCTTCAACCTGCGCCCGAAAGATCAGCCCGTTAAGTCTCTGGGCAACCACTTTGGTCTTGTGCTGGTTGAGTTACCCCTTGATGAGCCGGATGCCATAAAGCGTTTCAAAAAGGTGAAAAAGGCACTGTCGGAGATCAAGAATTCCCAGCAGCCACGGGCAACTTTTGGCCTGCTGGAACTGTTTGGCTACGGTCCCGCGGCTCTGGAGAAATTCGCTCTCAACACGCTCAGCGACAAATCGTCACTGGTTTTGACCAATGTGCCGGGCCCGCGGTCGCCTCTCAGCATTGCCGGGGCTCGAATCCTGCAACCGCTTGTCTGGGTGCCCCAGTCCGGCCACCTCGGGGTGGGGCTCAGTATCCTCAGCTACGCTGGAACCGTGCAGTTCGGCCTCATCTCGGATGACAACATGGTGCATGCACCGAATCGGGTCGTGCGGTACTTCGTTGAAAGCTTTCAAGAGCTCTATGAACAGAGTTTCGGCAACATGGGGCAGAGCCATGCCACCCCGAATCTCAAGTGATACCGCTCCGTTGGCTCTGGCGACGGAGTGGGCCCCGGACGGGCGTCAGGCGGTGGCCTTCACGTAAATGTGGGTGATCGGGGAGTCCGGCTGTGGCTTCCTCTCATCCACGGTAATATAGTCCAGTGACTTCATGAGCTGCCCCAGCTTTTCATACCCGTAATTGCGTGAGTCGAACGAGGGGTACTTCTTGTTGAGGTAGGAGCCCACCCCGGAAAGCGGTGCCCAGCCATCGTCCTTTGAAACGGTGTTTACCGCCGGAATGAGAATGTTCCGGAGATCACTGGTCTGTTCCGCATCGACGGGCTGCGGCTCGTCAGCGCTGTTGCGGCTTTTCAGTATCTCGGTGTAGATGAACTTGTCGCAGGCGGAGACGAAGGGTTCCGGCGTCTTGCGTTCACCAAAGCCGTACACCGTGAGCCCTGACTCCCGGATCCGTGTTGCCAGCCTTGTGAAATCACTGTCCGATGAGATCAGGCAGAACCCGTCGAGCTTGCCTTCATGCAGCAGGTCCATGGCGTCGATGATCAGTGCGGAGTCCGTCGCATTCTTACCTACCGTGTAACTGAACTGCTGGACCGGCTGGATGGCATGCTTGTGCAGATGCTCCTTCCAGCCCTTGAGGTTGGTTGTGGTCCAGTCGCCGTAGGCGCGCTTAACGCTGGCAACGCCGAAACGTGCGACTTCCGCGAGCAGTTCGGCGCAAAGGGAGGCCTGGGCGTTGTCCGCGTCGATCATGACAGCGAGGCGCTGGTTTTCGGTATCAGCCATTGGCGGTCCTGGTAAGGTGTGTCCATTGGAACGAAGGATAGTTGCGCGGATCATAGCATCCGGCAGGGAGTGCTGATCTACTGTTGTCGCAACTTTGCCTGAAGCCGCGCTATGCAGTCGGTGAATATCCGGCTGACCCGGGTCTGGTCGCGGATCATCGGGATGCGTGGCCAGGTGGCGCGCTCGCCCATCCGGATGTACAGGGCCAGATCCTGTTCATCCGGGTTGGACAACACCTTGCGGTAAAGGCCGGGCTGAGCGGGGAACTGGATATTGATATCGCCCAGGTAGGGCTGAGTGGCCACCGAGTGGGCCTGATCCAGCAACGGCCGCAACAGTGAACGGGACCATACATTGCGGCTGACCTGAAGGGATGTGGCCAGTTGTGCCTTCAGCACGGACGTGGTCGCCTGCTTGAGCGAGGCCCTGGCGCCACTGTTCTCATGATGGTTGATGAAAGGCAGTACATGGGGATTGGCCTGGCTGACAATGGTGCGATTGACGTTGTTCAGCCGCGCCATGCGCATCAGCGGCAGGTCCCCGTGAACACTGCCGTCAATCCAGCGCTCGGTGCCCATGTAGGGCTTTTCCGCGCTGCGCTCGCCGTTGGGATCCCGCGCCCGGAGTGTTACCGGCGGATAGATCCCCGGCACCGCACAGGAGGCCAGAACGGCGGAGGAAACCAGTACGTCCGGAGCCGCCAGTGCATTGAGAAGTCGTGGCTTCTGCCGGGTGCGGGTGGGTGAGACGGAAATATTCAGAGTGCGCCCGCTGTGTTCGGCCGCTTCCCGGAAACTCATGTCGCCGACATTGCTCCGGATGTGGTGCAGCAGCTGCTGCGGGTCCATGAGATGGCGGTGTCGCCAGATCTGACCGGGTTCCAGCCACCGGAAGGCCTCCAGGTGGATGTAGCCGGGCTCATAGAACAGCCGTTCCAGCTCCTGATTGTTCCGGGAGCACACGCCACCGGCAACAATCGCGCCCATGCTCGAGCCCGCAATAACTCCAGGGAGAAGGCCCTGTTCCCAGAGGGCACGTGCAACGCCGATGTGATAGATGCCGAAAGCAGCACCGCCACTGAGCAGCAGCGCCGGCCGCCCGAATACCCGCTCGGCCTCCTGGAAAAGCTGCAGCTTGTGCGCCTCGGAAACGCCCGGCATGGGGTGGTCGCAGATGAAGTTCATGGCGTTTTCCACTTCATCCAGGAATTCCGTGGCCAGTTTTGTGGTGCCCGTGCGGGCCACGCTATAGAGCTCGGGGTTGGACAGTTCCCCCAGATGCCGGTAAAGACTTTCCTGGAGAACCCGGTTCAGCGCCGCCACATCGCCTTTTTTACGGTGAACGCGCATGGCGTAGAGGTGCTCGCGGATCAGCTTTTCATGCAGAAGATCCGAGCCCGGCCCTTCACGCCAGTCCAGCAGGCCCTCGGCTTCGTCCAGGGCCTCCGCGGCGGCGAACCATTGGTCGTAGGTTTCAGCGCGGGCCAGTTGTTTCTGCAGCTGTCTGTGATGGGTACTGGTTCTGGGCATCTTTGCTTACAATGAACGGCGTTGTGGCAACCACTGATGACGGTTGTCTGAATGGGTGGTGCTTCCAGTCAACGCATTATGCCACAAGCTCCTGGATTTCCTCGTAGATGGCCACGGCCGGACGCCGGTCAGCGCCCGCGGCAGATGATGTTGTTATGCTCAGAATATCGAACACCGTTGAAATCGCTGACTGGGAGATCGAATTCACCCAGATCCGTGCCCAGGGGGCGGGTGGCCAGAACGTCAACAAGGTTGCCTCGGCGGTGCACCTGCGTTTTGACATCCCCAACTCCAGCCTGCCGCCGTTCTATAAGGAACGGCTGATGGCGCTCTCCGACCAGCGCATCAGTAAGGAGGGCGTGGTGATCATCAAGGCACAGTCCCACCGCACCCTTGAGCTGAATAAAGACGACGCGATGCAGCGCCTGAAGACGCTGATCCAGGGCGCCGTGAAGCAACAGAAGGTGCGCCGGCCCACCAGACCGACCAGGTCAGCGCGGCGACGCCGCGTTGACAGTAAGACGCGGAAAGGCAAAACCAAGGCTCTGAGGGGCAAAGTCGACCCTTGATGGTGGGGGGCGCTGGCCGATCCCGTCGCCATGGCGATCTCCTGGCGCGTTGGGGGGAGGAATTCATACTGTTGTTGCAGGAAACAACGGAGGCGGAAACCCGGACGAAGTCCAGAGTCGCAACCAGGTCTCCGTGGGTCGCACGTCGGACGGGCTGCACCTTTCCTCCACACCGCTTACCGCCTGAAGATGGGCGTAGCGTCAGGCGGTGGCCTTCACGAAGATGTGGGTGATCGGAGAGTCCGGCTGGGGCCTTCGCTCATCCACCGAAATGTAGTCGAGTGACTTCATCAGTTGCCCGAGCTTCTGGTACCCATAGTTGCGCGAGTCGAACGATGGGTATTTCTTGTTGAGGTAATCGCCCACTCCGGAAAGCGGCGCCCAGCCATCGTCCTTCGAGACCGTGTTCACGGCCGGAATCAGGATATCCCGCAGGTCGCTGGTCTGCTCGGCATCGACTGGTTGCGGCTCATCCACATCGGTCCGGTTTTTCAGGATCTCCGTGTAGATGAACTTGTCGCAGGCCGAGACGAAAGGCTCCGGCGTTTTGCGCTCACCGAACCCGTACACGGTCAGCCCCGATTCTCGGATCCGTGTGGCGAGGCGCGTGAAATCGCTGTCCGATGAGACCAGGCAGAAGCCATCCAGCTTGCCTTCGTGGAGCAGGTCCATGGCATCAATGATCAGCGCGGAGTCCGTCGCGTTCTTGCCCGTGGTGTAGCTGAACTGCTGAACCGGCTGGATCGCGTGCTTGTGCAGGTGTTCCTTCCAGCCCTTGAGGTTGGTGGTGGTCCAGTCGCCGTAGGCGCGCTTCACGCTGGCAACGCCGAACCGCGCCACTTCCGCCAGCAGTTCGGGGCAGAGCGAGGCTTGGGCGTTGTCCGCATCAATCATCACGGCGAGGCGGTCGTTGTCGTTTTCAGCCACGGGGGTTCCTCTGGAATTGGGGGAAGATGGGGAAACTATAGCTGATATGGCCGGGAACCTCAGTAAATGGCTGTTTTTCGACCGTCCCCTTCGACGCTCCAGCCGCGATACATGCCCTCGCAGTTGAAGGGCGTCGTGATGGCACCGTTGCGGTCCAGCGCGATGATGCCTCCGGTTCCGTTGAGGGCTGTGAGCTCGGTCATGATGACGTCCTCGGCGGCGCGTTCCAGTGACACGCTGGTGAGCCGCATGCGGGCGTCGATCTCATGGGCGGCACACAGGCGTAAAAAGGCTTCGCCATCGCCGGTTGCGGATACCGCACAGGTGGCGTCGTCGGCATAGGTCCCGGCACCGATGACCGGGCTGTCGCCGACACGACCGGATCGCTTCGCCGTCATGCCGCCGGTGGAGGTCGCCGCTGCAAGATGGCCGTTCCGGTCGCGTGCGACAGCGCCGACGGTACCGTGACGGCGGGAGGGGTCATCGTCGAGCGTCCCTTCCGCTTCCATCTTCAGCGTTTCCTGCAATGCGTCCCACCGTTGCTGCGTGAAGAAATAGTCCTGCTCTTCGAAATCGAGCCCGGCGGTGCGTGCGACGGCAAGTGCGCCCTCGCCAATCATGAGAACGTGATCGGTGTGTTCGAGAACGCTACGGGCAGCCAATACTGGGTTCTTCGGCCCGAATATTCCGGCGACGGCACCCGCCTGGCGATTGCGGCCGTCCATCAGGGCGGCATCCATTTCCTGCTGCTCATTGCGCGTGAAGACGGCGCCGCGACCCGCATTGAAAAGCGGTTCGTTTTCAAGGGCGCACACCGCCTGCGTCACGGCGTCGAGCGCGGAGCCATCGGCGTCGAGAACGGCTTCACCCGCGCTCAACACCCGCTCCAGGGCGGCGTGATAGTCGGCCTCACGCTCTGGCGTCATTTGATCGCGATGCAAAACGCCCGCGCCGCCGTGAACTGCGAGACTGAAGCCGCCCATCATGTCGATTCTCCAGAAGGTTCAGGTTACCTGTTGCGCACTCGACACACGGAAGCCCCGGGATTGGATGATTCCCAGTCTGTGTCGGGGCTGCAGCGACAATGAGATTCAAGCACCGCCGGCAACCAGTGTGCTATACATAGAGATGTAAGATTCGGCGGACATCGTCATTTTGGGGTTTGGAGTGCAGTCAATGAGTACACCCGCCAAGAGTACCCCTGGAGGGCCGCTTGTCGCAATTGGCGGCGCGGAGGATAAGACCTCCGAGGCGGAGATACTGCGCCGTGTCCTGTCGTTGTCGAAAAAGGATGCGCCTGTGGTTGGCGTCATCACGACGGCGAGCAGCGTTCCCGACGATGTATTCGGTGAGTATCACGAGGTGTTTTCGGGCCTGGGCGCGTCGGAGGTTCTGGACATCCGGATCCGCGAGCGCAGCGACGCGGCGTCGGAACAATTCGTTGAAATGATCCGGAACTCGGACATTGTTTTCATCTCCGGCGGCGACCAGATGCGGCTGACGAACATTCTCGGCGGTTCTCCGGTTTTGGAGACGATCCGTGCGCAGCGTCAATCGGGCACCGTGATCGCGGGGACGAGCGCGGGGGCGGCCTGTCAGTCCCAGACGATGGTCTATGGCGGACCGGCCACCGATTCCCTGCGCAAGGGTGCGGTACAGATGGCCGCCGGCTTCGGTCTGGTTGATGGCATCATCATTGATACCCACTTCCTTGAGCGTGGACGCTTTTCGAGATTGATGGAAGTCGGCGCCACCAACCCCGAATACCTGGGCGTCGGCCTGGGCGAGGATGCGGCGGTCCTGTTCGAGGGCGATGTCATGCGGGCTTTCGGGCCCGGCCATGTCATTATCGTAGACAGTTCCCAGATATCAGGCTCGAATGTGTTCGAGCTTTCGGATGGTGAAGCAGTTACCGTACACAACGTCATCATGCACGCGCTGGTCGATGGTTATGGGTTTAACCTGAAAGACCGGCGGGTCCTGGGCCCTGACGAGCTCAGGGCGGCAGGTCTGGAGCACTGGATTGCGAATTCTTGAACACCGCGCTCTGCGCGGGCCGAATTACTACAGCCGCTATAAAACCATCTATATGCGGCTCGCTATCGACGAACTGGAAGAGCGGCCGAGCGACAAGGTTCCAGGGATAGCTGACAAGCTTGAGAGGCTGATTCCCAGCATCCACGATCATCGTTGCTCGGTCGGGGAACCAGGGGGCTTCCTGAAGCGGCTCAGGGATGGTACCTGGGCTGGGCATCTGGTCGAGCATCTGGCGATCGAGTTGCAAAATCTGGTTGGCTTTTCGGTCGGCTACGGAAAAACCATAGATAGCTATGACCCCGGAATCTACAACGTAGTCTATCGCTACCGGGACGAAGCCACAGGCCTCGCCGCGGGCGAGGCTGCGGTCGAGATCGCCCAGAAGCTCTACGACGGCGAGGACGTGGACCTCGATCCCACTATCGATCGTCTGAAAGAGGTTCGCGACGCCAATGCACTCGGACCCTCCACCGGATCGATCGTCAATGCCGCCAGGGCTCGAAGCATTCCGGCCTATAACCTTACCGAAGGCACCAGCTACACGCAGCTAGGCCATGGCGTCAAACAGCGGCGGTTCCAGGCGACGGTGACGGATTCATCCGGAATCATCGGCCACTCGATCGCGGATGACAAGCAGTGGACCAAGCAGATACTGGACAACGCCGGAGTCCCGGTGCCGCGCGGGCAAGCCTGTTATTCCTTCGAGGAGGCGCGAAGCGCGGCGGACTGGATCGGGTGGCCGGTCGTCACCAAACCACTGTCGGGCAATCATGGACGCGGCGTGACGACCGACATTACCTCCATCGAAGACCTGAAAGCCGGATATGAAGCGGCCTATGCGCATCATGAAACCGTGCTTGTGGAACGCTACATCAAGGGCGAGGACCACCGGATTCTGGTGATCGGCGGCAAACTCGTGGCCGCGGCCCGCCGTCGACCCGCTCATGTGACGGGCGATAGAACGAACACCATCCAGCAACTCATTGATATCGAGAATTCGGATCCGCGCCGTGGCGTGGGTCATGAAAACCTGCTGACCCAGATCCATGTGGACGAACAGACCCACCGGATGCTCGAGCAGGCGGGCTATACACTGGATACCGTGCTGCCGGAAGGCGGGATTGCGTTTCTGAAATCGACCGCCAATCTGTCAACGGGCGGTACTGCGACGGATCTGACCGACGACGTACACCCGGAAGTGCGGTTCACGATGGAACGGGTGGCCCGGCTTGTCGGGCTCGACGTGATCGGCATCGATCTTCTGGCCGAAAACCTGGTCTTGCCGCTGGACCAGCAGTCGGCCGGTGTCGTCGAAGTCAATGCCGGCCCGGGTTTCCGCATGCACATGGCGCCGACCCATGGCACGCCCCGTCCCGTCGGCGAGCATGTGGTGGATATGCTATTCCCCGACCCGACAAACAACGGCCGGATTCCGATAACCGCGATCACCGGTACCAACGGCAAGACAACGACGACGCGCCTGACCACGCATATTCTCCGCCAGGCAGGGCATTCCGTTGGCATGGGGTGTACCGGTACGGTCGAGATCGACAACCATGTCATCCTGCGTGGTGACTATTCCGGTCCCGGGGCAGCACAGGCCGTGCTTCAGGAGCCGACCGTCGAGCATGCCGTGCTCGAAGTCGCGCGTGGCGGCATCATGCGGCGCGGGCTGGGCTTTGACGAGAGCGATGTCGGCGTCCTGTTGAATATCGCCTCCGACCACCTGGGCGAGCGCGATATCCATACCCTGGATGAACTCGCCCGCTGCAAGACCGTCGTTGTCGATTCGGTAAAGAAGGAGGGCGGGTACTGCGTTCTCAACGCCGACGATCCACTGGTGATGGAGCACGGCACCTATTGGGCGCGCGGTGAAATCATATACTTCACCATGGATCCCGATCATCCGGAGCTGGGCGAGCACCTCAGTGACCACCGCATGGTGCTGTCCGTGAAGAACGGGAAGATCGTTCTGCTGAAAGGCAAGGTCACGGTCGACATCGTCGACGTCAACGATGTGCCGATCGCCTTCGAGGGCCATGCCCTATTCAACGTACAGAACGCGATGGCCGCGGCCGGGGCCGCCATCGGCCACGGGGTAGAGATCGATGACGTTCGTGCGGGGCTTCTGACCTTCCATCCGACACCGGCGCAGATGCCGGGCCGCACGAATTATTTCGAGGCGGATGGTGTGAAATGCCTGATCGACTACGGTCACAACGTCCCGGCGCTGGAGGCGCTTGAATCCCTGGTCAGGGGGCTGGCCACCAAGCGCCGGATCGGTGTCGCCACGGCACCGGGCAACCGGCGGGACGACGATCTACGGGCCCTGGGTGGGCAGCTCGCCAGTATGTGCGATCTTCTCTATGTCTATGAGACGGACGCCCGTGGGCGCGAGACCGGCGAGACGGCGAAGCTCATTCACAGTGGTGCCACGGATGCCGATTCGTCCGTTCAGGTGGAAACGATCCTGAGTGAACAGGAGGCAGTGGCAAAGGCCATTGCCGAGGCGGAGGAGGGGGATTTCCTGCTGCTTCTTGTCGATGACATCGAAGGCACGACGGAACGTCTCAAGGGTCGAAGCTTCCCGACACAGGCCGAGATCGCCTCTGGTTCAAGGCGTGAGCGCACGATCTGAGCTTCGAATGGAAAGCTGTAGCTTGCAATCGTCACAAGCATCGGCCCCTACCTTCTATGGTCATATCAACGGGATGCCCTGAAACCCTCCGGGCGCCTCAGGGCCGCATACAGCACGAGGACAAAGCAGGCCAGGACAAAAACCTTGTTAACGAACCAGTTGGTCCGCCAGATTGACCACTCCGGGTCGGCCAGGAAACGCGGACCATTAACCCCCTTCTCGAGCAACCAGGTTTTACATCAGATCCAGCGCCTTACCCGGGCGGCGTACTCGTCAAAGGGCTGGCCGAACAGCGCCCGCATGTGGCGTTCCTCCGGCAGGATCTGGAACCGGTTGATGTAGACAATGAATCCCGGGATAAGAAGCAGCGACAGGGCATTGGTCAGGTACAGGGCCCAGGCCAGCAGCACCACAACAAGCCCCAGGTACATCGGGTTGCGGCTGAAGCGGTAGATCCCGTGCTCCACCAGCTGGGCGGATTTCTGGGGCGTATGCGGATTGATCGTGGTACTGGCACGCCAGAACTGCAGGACACCAATCAGGGCAATGCCGAAACCAACCGCTGCCACCACAATCGCCAGCGTCGCTGAACGCGGGAATGGCAGGGCAGCGCCGGGCACCAGTCGCGCGACACCCCACATCAGCACAGCGACGGTCAGAGCAATCAGGGGTGGAGGGATTGTCAGTTCAAGTCCTTTCTTCATGAAGCCTCCTTCGCATGAGCCTATCGTAAACCTGAATCTCCTCCAAGCGTATAACTGAAGAGGTTTGCAGAGGGAAATAGCGGGATGAAATGGTTAAACGAGGTGATCAGTCGGCCGGCCGTTCTGGCTCTCAGTTTACTCTGGTTTGGCCCAGTCATTGCGGGAGAACAGGGGATGCGTTCACTTTCGGATTTCCAATGGCGTAACCGGCTGATTCTCGTTGAAGGTGCCAATGAGCCCGATCAGCGTGTTGAGACCCTAAGGCGCTATGCTGCAGGTATCGATGATCGGGACATCGTTTGGTTGGTCGTCGGGGATCAGGGCATCCAGTCGAATCTGGAGGAGCCGGGCAGGGATCTGCAGCGGGATGTCCGCAAAACGCTCGACGCACAGCCGGAAAACGTAAGCGTTGTTCTGATCGGCAAGGATGGCGGGATTAAGCAGCGGAGCCAGGGTCTGGATGTTGCCGGGATCTTTGCGTTGATCGACACAATGCCAATGCGCCAAAGGGGAATGCGCTGAACCGGCTCAGCCATCGCTCCGGTGCGTGCTCATAAGCGATATCACGCGCTGTCTCAGTGTCGTATGTCGATGATGAGCTGCGGTGGACCACTCAGCTCACTGACCCGATAGCGGTTCGGCGACTCGACGCCCAGGACCCATGTCACGACAGCCTCAAAGTCGCACGTCAGCTCCAGCTCGGAGAGCACGGGCAGGTTCAGCATACGCTCCCGCTCGGCAATCGTGGGCTCGCCTTCGCTGGTGTGCGCATTTGCCGGGTACATCCGGATCTCGAGCCAGCCATCGCCGGCCATCTGTGTGGTCCTGCCGGACCCGCACTTTCTTACCGGTTGGTCGATGTACTCCAGGTGGTAGCCCGGTACCCGCTCGTCGAACTCGAAAACAACCCGGTCGAAGCCGTCATGGGTGCCTGTACGGACGGCGACAAGGGTCGCGGCGGGCGCTTCGGCCTGCGGCCGGTCGATAATGCCAGCCGTCCACTCTGAAGCTTGGGCGGCACCTTGCTCAGCTTCGGCCTGAGGCGAATCGGACCGCTCGTTTACAGCATCAGACGTGCATCCGGCCAGAACTGCAGTGAGGATCAAAGCCATTGCCGTAGAGGGGTTTTGGGTTCTTGCCATTCCTTGTCTTCAACCGGGTGTTCAGGAAGTCCCCATAAGTGTAGTTTGAGGCGCATTCAAAGCGAGTGAACAACAGGAGTTCGTTACATGCAAACTATTGTGATGGAGCGCCGGAACTGAGCCTATGGATTACCCAAAGCGCATTGTCTGCCTGACTGAGGAAACCACTGAAACGCTCTACGCCATTGGTGCCGAAGACCGCATTGTTGGTATATCCGGCTTTACCGTGCGCCCCGAACGGGCGCGGCAGGAGAAACCAAAAGTCTCCGCTTTCACTTCCGCCAAGATTGGGCGGATTCTTGAGCTGGAGCCGGATCTGGTGCTGGGATTTTCGGACATGCAGGCGGATATCGCCGCCGAACTGGTACGCGCCGGGGTCGCCGTACACATCTTCAACCACCGCACTGTCGCCGGCATTTTCTCCATGATCCGCACCCTCGGCGGCATGCTCGGCCTGCATGACCACACCGAACCCTACGCGGATGAACTGGCGTCACGAGTGGAGGCGATACGGGCGAAGCAGGCTCAGGGGCCACGTCCGCGTGTTTATTTCGAAGAGTGGGGCGACCCGATGATTACGGGCATTGGCTGGGTCTCGGAGCTCATCCATATCGCCGGTGGCGAAGACGTCTTTCCCGAGCGGGCCGCGGAGCCAGGTGCCAGGGAGCGTATTATCGAAGACCCCAATGAGGTTGTGGCGTGCCAGCCGGACCTCATTATCGGCTCCTGGTGTGGCCGCAAATTCCGCCCGGAACAGGTGGCGGAACGACCGGGCTGGGATGCCATTCCCGCCGTTGCCAACAACGCGCTTTACGAAGTGAAGTCACCATTGATTCTGCAGCCGGGGCCTGCTGCGCTCACGGATGGGCTGGATGCACTCTGTGAGCTGATTGATCGGCACCGGGAGGTGTAGAAGAGCTGCGAGGAACGCCGGAACCGAGAGGTTCCGGCGTTACTTTTGAAGGAACTTCCGGAGGAAATACAGGTCGCGGTCAAAACCGCAGTTACTTTGCGGCTCGCTGTACCGCGACGTAATGGGTGACTTCTCCTCCATCCAGTACCGGCGTCACGATCCATTCGATGGTGAATGGCGAACCGTCCTTACGGTAGTTGATCGTACTGCCGTGGAAGGTCCGGTAGTTCTTCAGGTCATCGGCCAGGCGATCCGTAACCGCCTTTTCCGTTTCCGAACCCTGCAGCAGGCCCGGCGTCTTCCCCAGAACCTCCTCGGCCGAATAGCCCGTCAGTTCCGTGAACGCCTCGTTGACATACACCACCACTGAATCCTTATGGTCATTGGCGGCTTCCGTTACCATCACCGAATCAAAGCTGATGTCGGCAAGGGCTCTGAAAAGAGGGAAGTGCAGGGCTTCTTTGGGATCACTCATACAGTACCTTAGGCTCTTCGAGCCATTTTGGTTAATCTAAGGAAATGTACGAATGCGGATTGGTGCTGTATCACCAGCAACTATGCTAGCGAACTCTCTCTCGTAATAACGTTTTGGCTTTGCGGCGTACCGGAGCGCAGCGTAGGTGCGGCTGCCAACAGCCAGTGGTTATGGGAGTAGAGTGCCAGACCGAAGCTGGCGTCAGGGAAGGGCAGCGACGGCAATGAGGCTGGAAGATACCGGCCCTGCTGGTAACCGTCATCAAAGTCAGAAAGAAACCTCGACATGGCCGCCACCACAACCGAGTATTCGACGGTTCAGGTCGTCTTCCGATAATCCGAACATCGCCCGGTACTCATAAAAGACTGGCCCCATGGGACTACATTGGCTAATTCCAAGTCGGACTCTCCCTGGACTGTAGCGTGAGGGGCTTGCTTCCCCAGACCTGTACAAGGGTAAATGTGAACTGAACGCGGTCCGGATCATTCACCGCCTGCTCGACGCCGCTGATCAAGCGATCAAGCTCTCGCGCCGTTGTGAGTCCCGCGTCGAGCATTCTCTCGCGCATTGCCCTGGCGCCAATCAGGGGCATGCGCATATACGGGTGCCGGTCCTGCACCGCCTGGACAGATGTCCGGATCTGCACATCCTCCAGGCCACACGCCCTGAACATATGGACCGTCCGGCGACCGATGTTGATGTCGCCACGCAAAGCGAATGTTTGCTCCAGAAGATCCGGATCGGAGTCAAAGCCCAGGACCGATCCGGAGTTACCCGCACGGCGCGACATTGGGCCCAGGATACCGGCACCGCCACAGCCCATGTCGGCACAGGCCCATTCTGAACCAACGTAATCGTTCGCTGGACAGCGCTCTGTTGCTCTGGGTAGCATTCTGCCCAAGAGAAGGAGTTTGAAGCCACCTCTAGGGAGAGAGTATTCATGCCGGAAATCAGATTTGCCCGTTCAACCCGCCGTCCCAGTGACATCGTTGGCGATGACCCCGATACCCTGAAACAGTTCTGCGTTGCCAATGGGGTGGGGGAGCACGCATTCCTTGCTGAAGGGCGCGCTTATTCGTTGGATGCCGGGGATGCCAAGACACGGTCTATTGTGCGAAGCATCAACAGTCTGCCGCTCGCCGAGCGCAAGAACGCCGCCAACGCCACCGCTTCTATGGGCGATGGCGTCCATACGCTATCGGCCTTTGCCGAAGAACATCTTTCCTTTTTCGACCTGAAGGCCATCAACAGCGCTGTTAATGGAGGCTCCGGTGCCGCCTATGCGCGGTTGAGCGGTTTCCAGAAAGCAGTTGCCGACTATCAGAAAAAGCTGATGGAACTTCAGGACTCCTATCGCCGTCATTCCGGACCTGGACGAGGAGCCTACCTTGCGAAGATTCGCCAACAGATAGGTCAGGCCTACCAGAATCTTGAAAGCCAGTACCGTGCGGAGTTGAACCGCTTTGCGCCGGAAGCGTTCCGGGCCAAGAACAAAGGGGGTGCCCTGAGTAGTGCCGGGCGGGGGATCCGGCTTGCCGAACGCAGTGCCAGCCCGGCCACGCCCGATCCCCGCCTGAATGTGGCAGACACCATTCAAGCTGACCGTATGGCGAAACTGGCGAAAGGTTTCAATTATCTTGGAAACGCGGCGGTGGCAGTGGATGGTGCCTTCCGTGTCGGCAAGGTTAAGGCGACCTATGATGCAGGTGGTAATTGGCTGAAAGAGAGTTCCCGGCAGATGACCGGTTTTGGGTTTGGCGGTGCGGCAGGGATAGCCGCAGGCAAGGCTACCGTGATGGGCGGAACTACACTCGCGGCTAGCATCGGTTTGACAGCTGCCGGGCCCGTAGGTCTGGCAGTAGTGGGAGTTATTATTGTATCCGGAGCTCTGGTCGGTATCGGGATTGGATACTATTTCGATCAGATGGGGAAAAATCTAGCCGATTTGCTCTGGGACTGGTAATCGAGATGATCTTTCTGGAGTCCGCCAAAAACCTGTTTCTTTTGATCCTGGGATGCTCTTTCATACCCCTTGCGGTGGCGTGGGTCACCTTCGCGCGAGTTTCCATGGCCCGTATCGAAAAGGCCATGAAACGGGATGGTCTGGATCGCCCCTGCCCTTGGGATGGGGTAGGAGGTCGAGTCGTGTGGTATGCCTGTGCCATTGGTCTGCCCATCGGCCCCTGGAATCCGGTTAATGACCCCTTGGTCGATGTGCCCCTGCTACGACAGTACGCCAGACCTGTGGACCGCAAACTGGGCCTGGCGTTTGTTGTCGCAGCGGGTACTTTCCTCGCCATTGGCATCTTCGGCATTTTTGTATTCGATTTTTCTTAACGAAAACGCTCAGGCGCAGAAAAGAGCCACGCTCTTTTCTGTCGCTCTGGAGCGAATTGTTAGAGCTAATGTACGACGCACTTTTCACGAACCCGCTCTATGGTCTTCGGCCCGACGCCCTTGAACTCACCTAGTTCATCTACCGATTGGTATCGCTTTTTAGCACGTCTTTTTACAATTTCTTTAGCGAGAGCGTCGGAAATACCTGGCAGTTCTTTGATCTCCGCAATTTCGGCAGTATTCAAATTAATTCGCCCTTCCGCACGCGCCTTCTGCTCAAGAGCACCGCCAGCGGTTTCGAGTATGTCCCCCAAAGTCAGATACGTATACAAAACTGCCCTGACCGCCTCGGAGTACGTTACCTCTGAATGAACTCCCTTGGATGCTTTGTCGTTAATCCGCTGCAGAAATGAGCCGAGATAGTTCACGTGTGCCTTAGCGAGCTCCTTGTCGGATCCCGACTGCGCGTTTTCGTCCAAGAACGCCCAAAGCCTGTTTATATACTGCTCTTCTCCGAGCTTACGCTCCCCTTTGGCTGTTTCGGTCGGCGGATATATTGAGTCAGCCACTTCTTTAATCACCCGTCTGGCTGCTGTCAACGCATGAGACCAATCCTCTGACGAACTTGACCCCAGCCGCTCATAGGCCGACATAAATTTTTCGATTGCGCTCGGACAGATCTCCAAAAGAAGGGAATCGACTCTATCTCGAATCGCGTTGAACTGCCTGCTGGGAATTTCTCCGAAGCTTAATGTCTTGTATAGTTTTTTAGCCTGAGCGTATGTAGCGTTTGAGGCAGCAGAAATCGTGGCTTGCAGATTTGTCCGATAGTAGACCCCGTCGTTCCCCATTTTGTCTTTGTTGAGCCGTGCTAAGACTTGCTCAATAAATTCAATGCTCTTGAAAGCACCACCCGCGACCGCTACACGGGGCTGTATCTCCTCGTTTGTGATCGGGAGATCCAATTCCTGCACCTTCGCAGCAAGAGACTCGACGTACTCGTCATCGACGGTTTCCGGATACGGGAGACGCGCCTCGTACTGACCTAACTGGAAGGCGCACCACTTTTTCAGCCGCTTGTCGTCGATCAGATCGGCAGCGAGCTCCATCTTACGGATCGAGAAGGAAACGGAGCCGGGCTTCCCCTCTTGAATCGCGTGCAGCGCGTCCCTGACCAAGGACAAGCACTCATCGTGTATGCCACTAGACATTCATGTCCCCCGGAACTCTAACGCTTGGCTTTGCGGCGTGCCGGAGCGGAGCGCAGGTACGTCCGACAACAGCCACTTGTTATACGCTTCACAGGCCAGCGTTCGGGTTGAACCCGAGGAGCCTTTCCAGCTCCGAGTCGTTTATCTCGTTTTGAATAGCTACTACCTCGTCATGAATTTTCTGACCGTTAAGCTTTTTAATAGGTTTTTGTTCTAGGAGAAAATCCATAATTTCAAACATGCTCTTCAGGCAGCTCTTGTTAGAGATCAAGGACGACTGTTGGAAGTTGTATATTTCTACGCTTAAAGCGATTGGTAGCGATGCCACTTGTAGGTTCTTTGATAAGAGCTCCGACGACGCTGGTGAATCTAATATCGAGCAAACGGAGTTATGGACATCCCTTAATGTCTCCAAATAAATGTCGTGGTCACGTCTGTCTTTAAACATCAAACCACCTTCGGTCTGCTCAAGGCGCTCATCAGTCACAAGCGCTTTGTAGGAAAAGTAGTACCGCATTATCGCAACGAATAGCCGTTGGGTTGCTTCACCATATCTTCTACCGATCGTGATCCGAGCCGTCAGATATGCCACAACAAGCGAAGCGGCCGTAGAAGCAAGCACAGAAAGACTAAACGTAACCAAAGAAATCACCTTCCTATTAATTGTGCCGAGGGGGCTAGCCAAAACGTATAACGCCCGCCATAAACGGCCGAGTGAAACGAGGTCCGGCGACCGAAGGGAGCGAATTTAATGGCATGGTTAGATGCGACCCGGCTCAACGTGAGAGGCCCAACCTACCTGTACTCTCAAACTTCTCCCTCAGAGCATCAATAGTCTCTGGCGGAACTACCTCTCCATCTTCGGGGCCAACCCACAAACGGCTGTTATCTCCAAAGGGTTCCCAGACAATAAAACGTTTCCCAGAAAATGAAAAGCGAACGTGAACCTCATCAGCCGAGAACCATCGACGTTTCCCAGTGACCTCGCACCCCTTGATTCGACGAACATACTTTGCGATACCACCCGACGACAGGAACAAATTCGAAACTTCGAATCCAGTGAGCTGCCCTTCATCGTTGTTTAGCAGGAACGTTTTCATAAGCATTTAACAGGTAATGATAGGAATTCTGCGTTATTGATATCCCTGAATTCGGTATAGCGCCAGCTTGCTTTGCTGAGTTTATCCGGAATCTATCCATAAAATCAGGGGTCTACCACGCAGGCGTAGACCGCGATGTAATATCCTGAATTCCCGTTTACCCGCATTCAATCAACCCCAACCAAAAAGCCCCCTGGGGCGTGAACCGCAGGGGGCTTGGTATCCGGCGTTAGCCGCACTTACTTTCGCCGCAGGCAAGGCAGGTTTCACACCCATCCATCATCACCATGGCCTTGGTGTGGCATTTGCCGCAGACCGTGGCGTTGGGCGGGTAGCTGCCCTCGGCGTTGGTGGCCGGTTCGCCGTTGCTCTCAAAGGCGGCTTTCTTCTCGGCGATCATCCGCTGGGTGAGCTCGCTCATCTCTTCGGTCTCGATCAGGCCGATGGCCTTCATGTGCTTCTCGATCACGTAGCCGATCTCGGCCACCAGCGAGGGCATGAAGACGCCGCCTTTCTTGAAGTAGCCGCCGCTCGGGTCGTGCACGGAGCGCAGCTCTTCCACCAGGAAGGTGACGTCGCCGCCCTTGCGGAACACGGCGGAGAGCACGCGGGTGAGGGCGATCACCCACTGGAAGTGCTCCATGTTCTTGGAGTTGATGAACACCTCGTAGGGGCGGCGGGTTTCATGGTCCGTGCCCTCGTTGAGGATGATGTCGTTGATGGTGATGTACATCGCGTGGTCATCGATCGGCGGCTTGATCTTGTAGGTGGTGCCGAGCAGGAACTCGGGCCGCTCGATGTGCTCGTTCATCACCAGCGGCTGGTTCTCGGTGCTGGTCTGCTGCGCCTCATTGGCGGCGTTCTCTTCCTTGAGAACGCGCTGGTCGACGATTTTCTTCTCGATTCGGACGGTCATTTTCTCGGGTCTCCGTAGTCTGGATTCGGTTCAGTACTTGCCGTAGGTACCTTCCTTGAGGGCATCGAAGAGGTTGGCGGCGTTGTGGAATTCGCCGTCGTATTCGATTTCCTCGTCGCCACTGACCTGGACGGTACTGCCATCCTCCAGCGTGAACTCGTATTGGGTGCCTTCAAGGTCCTTCTGCTTCACCAGCACGCCCTGGAAGGCCTCGGGGTTGAAGCGGAAGGTGGTGCAGCCCTTCAGCCCCTGCTCGTAGGCGTACATGTAGATGTCCTTGAAGTCGTCGTACGCGAAGTCCGTGGGCACGTTCGCGGTCTTGGAAATGGAGGAGTCCACCCACTTCTGGGCCGCGCCCTGGATGTCCACGTGCTGCTTCGGGCTCACGTCGTCCGCCACGGTGAAGTAGCTCGGCAGCTGCTCCTCGGGGTTCTCGGAGTCGGGCATGGCCTTCTCGTTCACCAGCTCGCGGTAGGCGAGCAGCTCGAAGGAGAACACGTCCACTTTTTCCTTGGACTTGCGCCCCTCGCGGATCACGTTGCGTGAGTAGTGGTGAGAGAAGCTGGGCTCGATGCCGTTGCTGGCGTTGTTGGCCAGCGACAGCGAGATGGTGCCCGTGGGCGCGATGGAGGTGTGGTGCGTGAAGCGCACGCCTTTCTCGGCGATCTGCTGCACGACCTCCGGCTCCGCCTCGGCGATCTTCTGCATGTAGCGGCTGTAGCGCGCGTGCAGGATGCGCCCGGGCACCTTGTCGCCGGCGGTGTAGCCGTCTTCACGCATCTCGGGGCGCAGTTCGAGCATTTCCTCGGTCACTTCGAACTCGTCGTTCATGATCGGGGCGGGGCCTTTTTCTTCGGCGAGGCGGACGCCTTCGCGCCAGCCTTCCAGCGCCATCTCCTTGGTCACTTCCTCGGTGAAGGCGACGGAGTCCGCAGAGCCGTAGGGCATGCGCAGCATGGCGAGCGTGGAGCCCAGCCCCAGGATGCCCATGCCGTGGCGGCGCTTGTATTCGATCTCGTGGCGCTGCTTGTCCAGCGGCAGGCCGTTGAGCTCGACCACGTTGTCCAGCATGCGGGTGAAGATGCCCACGACCTTGCGGTACTTGTCGTAGTTGAAGCGCGCCTTCTCGGTGAAGGGGAACTCCACGAAGCGGGTCAGGTTGATCGAGCCCAGCAGGCAGCTGCCGTAGGGCGGCAGGGGCTGCTCACCGCAGGGGTTGGTGGCGCGGATGTTCTCGCAGAACCAGTTGTTGTTCATCCGGTTGACCTTGTCGATCAGGATGAAGCCCGGCTCGGCGTAGTCGTAGGTGGAGGACATGATCTTGTCCCAGATCGCGCGCGCCTTGAGCGTGCGGTAGATCCGGCAGGCGACATTGCCCTTGCCGTCGGTCACGTAGCCGTCCTTGACCGGGAAGTCACGGTAGACGAACTGTTCCGGGTCGTTCAGGTCCAGGCCTTCCTTCTCGGCTTCCTCGCTGGAGACGGGGAAGGAGAGTTGCCAGTCCGCGTCGTTCTTCACTGCCTCGATGAAGTCTTCGGTGATCAGCAGTGACAGGTTGAACTGGCGCAGGCGCGCGTCTTCGCGCTTGGCTTCGATGAAGTCGATGATGTCCGGGTGGTGCACATCGAAGGTTGCCATCTGCGCGCCACGGCGCCCGCCCGCTGAGGAGACGGTGAAGCACATGCGGTCGAAGATATCCATGAAGGACAGGGGACCGGAGGTGGTGGCGCCGGCGCCCGCCACATAGGCGCCCTTGGGCCGCAGGGTGGAGAACTCGTAGCCGATGCCGCAGCCGGCCTTGAGGGTGAGGCCTGCTTCGTGGTTCTTCACCAGGATGTTGTCCATGGAGTCATAGACGGTGCCGGAGACGGTGCAGTTGATGGTGGAGGTGGCCGGCTTGTGCGCTTCCGCGCCCGCGTTGGAGGTGATGCGCCCGGCCGGTATCGCGCCGTTGCGCAGGGCCCAGACGAAGTCTTCGTGCACGGCCTTGCGCTTCTTGGCGGTCTCCACGGAGGCCAGGGACTCCGCGACGCGCTTGTAGGTGTCCTCGATTTCACGGTCGACAGGCTCGCCGGCCTTGGTCTTGAGCTGGTACTTGCTGGCCCAGATGTCGACCGAGGTTTCCTGGAAGGGAATGTTGTTGGTCAGATCCTGAGTCTTGGCGTTCATGAGTGGCGTTGTCCCTGGTTGTTACTTGGATACCGGTTGCGCAATGCAACCACCATATCTTGTGTTTAGGTTTTGAGCAGCCCGTGGCTCAGCCGGACCCCGCGGAGAGGGTAAAGCGGGGCATCTTCCCGGCTGCAGGGCTTAACAGGAGAGCAGGCCGGGGCAATGCCTCTGGCCTGTTGACATGCACTGTCATTTTTGATTAACCCCCAATATATCGACTTTTTCTTGTTGTTGATGCCCGTATCTTGTGGTTTTGGCCTCTGGGGTGTCAAGTGAACATGGCGGCCAGATGGGGGTGGGTGCGGCAGAATCCGCCCATGGCAGGGATTTAGGAAGGGGGCGGTCGCTGCGGTCCGAAAACTGTAGTATGCGATATACTAGATATAGTATTGGGTGAAGACTCCGGAGCAATGGGTTATCCTGCGGTTTTCGGAGATGGATGCCCTCATGCGGATCAGGCTTCTGCTATTGCTCGTTCTGGCCGCTGCTGCACTGCTTGCGGCCGGTTGCACAACCACGGACGTGGCGATGGAGCAGCAGGTTGCTCCCGAGCCAGTCACTGACGACAGACCCCTGCCGAGCTGGAACCGGTTGATGCGGGAGACGCTGCCGGTGGTGAAGACGGAACTGGCTGCCGAAGGCGATCGTTTCCGCCCGCGGGCGTTTGTGCTGTCCCGCCGCGGTGGGGTCCGGGGGGTGCATATTGATCCCGCTTCGGGGGCGGATGACACTGAGCGTATTGAGCTGATCTTCGAGAGTCTGAAAGCCATTCTGCGGGGAGACGACGTTGTGGCACTGGTGGTCTATGCCACCGGTAAGGGCGAGCTCCTCGACAGCCGCGACCGCAGCAACATGGTGGTGGCTCACCTTGAGCATTTTTCCGGCCGGGCATTGCTGCGGCGCCTGAGTTACCAGCGGGAAGGCGATGAACTGACTTTCGGGCCCGAGGATGTGAACCGCACTGACGCTCTGGTAATGGGGAAGGGGAACCAATGAACGTGATCTGGCTGCAGCGCCCGGAGCCCGCAGGGGATCTGGTGTATGGCGAGGTTGATTCGCCCTGGGGGCGGGTCTGGTCTCTGTGGCATGAGGATGCGCTGACCCAGCTAGCGTTTGTGGACAGCCCTTCTGATGTGGAAGCGCGTTTTCGCCGGGCGGCGAAGGTCTGGCGCCGGGAACCGGAACCAATACCGGAGGACGACGATCGGCTCTCCAGCCTCGCCGCCATCCTCCACGCCTGGCCCAACCAGGCGGCGGTCTCCATGCCGACGCTTGAGATGGTGGGGTCCGCGTTCCAGCAACGGGTCTGGCGTTATCTGTTGCGGCTCGACCCGGGGCAGTGCCTCACCTATGGCGAAGTCGCCCGTCACATCGGCCAGCCCGGGGCCGCCCGGGCGGTGGGCGCTGCTGTGGGCGCCAACCCGGTGCCTGTTCTGGTTCCATGCCATCGTGTGCTGCCGGCTTCCGGCGGAACCGGCAACTACGGCGGTGGTGAACGGCGCAAGCGGTGGCTGTTGAGCGGCGAGGGCGTGGGCCTGTGAAGGCCTACTGGGCGTTCTGCGGCGGCAGACGGTAGCGCATGCGCTTGCTGATGCCACGGAACGAAAGGTAGAGCAGGTAGATAAAGGCGAGTACCAGGGTCAGCGCGCCCAGTGCCAGCCCGCCTTCCCGCAGCAGCAGGTTGCTGTTCCCTTCCGAAACCAGGAGCGCAAACGCCCGAACCCCGTGGTGCTGGAGCAGATAGAACGTGATCCCGCCCCCGAGTATCGCGGAGATGAACTGGCTGAAGATGATCAGTAGCGAGGGAATGGTCGCGGCGTGACCGCAGTGGCCGCACTGGTAGCGGTCCGTGTACTCCGGCTCGTCTTCGTTCCGGATGGGATCCATAAGCCCCTGTCGGCAGTTCGTGCACACCAGCATGCGGCTTGGTCTCCGGCAGATTGCATGAGTGACTGACTGTATAGCCTTTCAGGCGCGACAGCACAACCCCGGTGGCTGCATCATCAGTGCAAGCGGCATTAGCAGCTTTCAGGCTGCATGCATGGCGGAAGCTGCTATGCTTGCTCCGGACAGTATCAAGGGTGGACAGGGAGCATGCCTGAGCAGCGGCGTTACATCCGGACCAGCATGAGTGTACGCATCATGGTGCGCCACAGTGAGATTGGCGAGCATGTATTCACAATGCGTGATCTGTCCGACGGCGGTATCTTCGTTCTTGTGGATAATGAGCCTTTCCCCGGGATTGGCAGTGAGGTGGAGGTCCAGGTCCAGGGGTTGCCCGTACCCGCGCCTGTGCGCCGGATGCGGGTCGTGCGCGAGGCCAGTGATGGTTACGGCCTGGCGTTCATGGATACGCAGACCGAGCAGGGAGAAGGCCATTGAGAACTGTGACAGGCGTTGTGCTGGTTCTGCTGCTGGCCATGGGCCTTTCAGGCTGTAGCACACAGCGGACCCACTATTCCGCCATGACCGCCGAAAACTCCGCCGGTGAGGAACGGCGTGTGCTGCTGAAATGGAAAACCGCACGCTACCCGGCCTGGCACTGGCGCCAGGACAGCGCCACCCCGGTCACCGTGAAAACCCAGTGCAGCCGGCGCGAGTGGCAACTGCGCGATCCCGGAATGGATGGCGCCTGCTCGGAAGACGCGATTGCTGCCTGTGGTGACCCGCGGCTGGATGCCACGAACAGCGGTAAGCCGGTCGAGGCGGGGCAGGTGTGCATGCAGCTGACCGATGCTGACGGCAGCACGCGGGTACGGGATCTGGGTAGCCGCCTCGAGCTCCGCGTCAGCTGTTCCCCCCGCCAGACGGGTGTGGACATGGGAGACAAGGTGGTCAACGTTGACTATCTGCGCGCTTCCTCCGTGCCCTATACCTTCCGGGTGCGCACTGTACCCACCGGCAGCCTTACTCAACGGCCGCCGCAGCTGGGTGACCATGTCTGCGATGACGGTTGAACCTCCGCCGGGAAAACTCCTGTAACATTTCGCCGCATTTGCGGAACGAATCGTCACAGTCGGCGCGTTGCTTCTTCTTTCAATTTTGAAACAATGCAAAAAAGAAGAAGTAGAACGAAGAAGTCATATCGGGCGTCGAGGATGAATCCATGGGTGTACAGCGGCGAAAGATCTCCGTAAAGGAACTTGAAATCGGCATGTTCGTTGCGGATCTGGATCGGCCGTGGCATGAGACGCCGTTCCCCATCCAGGGGTTCTACATCCGCAACCAGAAGGAAGTGGATGAGCTGATCCGGCACTGCCGCCATGTTCACGTGGATGTCGCGGAAAAGCGCGAGAGTAGGGCCGCCGAGTCCACGGGTACCACGGCCCGCCGTGACGGTGGTGATGGCAAGGTGATCAAACTGCCTGCCGTCAAGGTGCGCAACCCCCACCATTACGAGACCACACGCCCGTTGCGCAAGGAAATCCGGAACGTTCAGCCGGTTCTGGATAACGTTGAAAAAGCCCTGGGTCGGGTTAATGAGATGCTGGCTGCCGGCCATAATGAGGTCGACGTTGAGGAGGTTTCCTCCGTTGCCCGCACGATGGCGGAGAGCGTGGCACGCAACCCCGATGCGCTGCTGTGGCTCAGTCGCGTCCAGAGCCGCGATGATTATACCTATCGTCATTCCCTCAACATCAGCATCTGGGCCCTTCTCCTGGGGCGCCAGCTTGGGTTGGATCCGGATGTGCTGCACAAGCTTTCAATGGGGGCGCTGCTTTCCCACATCGGTACAGCGCGTCTGCCCGAGGGCATGCAGATAGCCGAGAGTGAGCTGACCACCGAGCAGTGGCAGACCTACTCCCGCTATCCGGAGATTGGGGCCCGCCTTGCTGCGGCCTCCGGTCTGCCGCGTGTGGTGGTGAACGTGATCCGTTACCACCGGGAGCGCCATAACGGCACGGGTTTCCCGCAGCGGGTCAACGGTGAGCATATTCCCCTGCTGGCTAAGCTGGTAGGACTGGTGGATTACTATGAATACCTGATCGAGCCTAGGGAAAGGCGCAGCCAGCTGACGCCGGCCCAAGCGGTTTCGCGGCTCTTTGAATGCCGCAACAGCCAGTTCCAGGAGGATCTGGTTGAGCAGTTCATTCAGGCGGTGGGTGTTTACCCGACGGGCACGATCGTGGAGCTGGCGACCCGTGAGGTGGCCGTGGTGGTGTCACACACGCCGAAACGCCGCCTCTGGCCCAGCGTTATGGTGCTGACCGATACCGACAAGAAGCCCCTCCAGCAGGGCCACATCGTGGATCTGGCCAAACAGAATGAGGAGGCGGCGGACGCCAACGCCCGCATTGTGGACTGCAAACCCTTCGGTTACGGGGGCATTGATCCCTCGCAGTACGAGGTGACCGGCGCGGCGGCACGCCAGCGCTCCCGCTGGAGTCTCAAGGGGCTGTTCAGTTGACTTCCACCAGCAGGTTCTTGCGGACCCAGCGGTAGTTGTCGAAACCCGGGTAATCCACCTTGAAGTTGACGAGTATCGTGCCGCTTTCCGCGGGCCTGCTGGTATTCCGGTAGAATTCCACTGTGCCTTCCTGACGATCCACGCTGTGGGTCGCCCAGCCCGAGCCTTCCGCTTTCGCCTCCAGTCGTTTCAGTGAGAAGCCGGATGAACCGGTGCGTTTTATGGCCACTGTTCTGATGCTGCCGTCTGAAGGGCCAATGGTCAGGGTGCCGGGCTCCAGGTAGAAGGCGGTCGCCAGGTCGTTCCTGAAATCGAGCGTGTCCTGGGAAAGAAACTCAATGATATTGCCGGTGGGGGCTCGATCCAGGGTGCGGCGGGCATTGAGGATATTGCGCCGTTCATCCTCCAGTTCTTCCACGCGGTCACCGGTCGCATTCTCGATCTCGGATTCAGTGGGCGGGGCTTCACAGAGCTCATCGCCCTCGGGAGCGAAGCAGATACTGTCCAGCAGGCGGTTGGCCGGTGACGGGTCGATCAGGTCACCCGTGTCATCCTCCCGGCTGTCCTCCGAGATGTTGTCGGGTCTTGAGAACGACTCCGTGGAGACACTGAAATCAATGCGGGGATTGCTGTCATCGGCCAGGTAGCTGTTCAGTTGATCGATGGTCCGCTGCGTGATTTCAAGCGTTTCCTCCGATGAGGCCGGACTGTCCTGTTCAGCCAGGGCGCTCAGCAAACGGGTGATGTTGATGGCGATCGCGTTATTCTCGGCCAGATCCTCTTCGATCCCGCGGTGGGTTTGCAGCTCTTCGTCATCGGTTTTGCCCCTGTGCAGCTGCCTGCGGGCCTCCGCCGTGAAATCGATGGGCGTGAGGAAGGGGGCAGCAGGGACGTTTTCGGCGAGAACGAGGTTACCCAGCCGGAAGGTCAGTGTTTCGCCGGGGTGGTAACGGAATTCACCGTTCTCACCGGTGGTCCCGGACTGGCTGCGCGTTTCATAATGGATGTTTTCGACGCCCTCAGTGAAAAGGGTGCCCGTGCGCAGGTCGCCGTCCCCGTCGCCATCACTGCCGCCGCAGCCGGCAAGTGCCAGCAGGCACCCCGTGGTGAGGAAAGCGGTTACCATCCGTACTGCGTTTCGCGGGGTCTGGGTGGTCATTGCTCGTCCATAGGCCCTGAACTGTTGCGTTTTGGCATTGTAGGAAGCTGCAGCCGATTCTGATCTGACACAGGTCGCAGATTGGGCAATGCCCTTGCATCAGGGCACGTGATCCCCATAATCAGCGACGTTGATTCGATAAGAGATCTCTATGGAATACGCACTGGATATTCGCGGATTGCGCAAGACCTTTCCCGGTGGCCTTGAGGCGCTGAAGGGGATTGATATGCAGGTCGAAGCTGGTGATTTCTTTGCCCTGCTGGGGCCGAACGGGGCCGGTAAATCCACCACGCTCGGCGTGCTTGCCTCACTGGTGCGCAAGACGGCCGGGCAGGTGCGGGTTTTCGATGCCGATCTGGATACCGATCCCGCCCGCCTCAAGACATGGCTCGGCTTTGTGCCCCAGGAGTTCAACTTCAATCAGTTCGAGAAAGTGGGCGACATCGTGCGCACCCAGGCCGGTTATTACGGTATGGCGCCGGCCCGGGCGGCGCTCAATGCCGAGCGTTACCTGCGTGAGCTGGGCCTGTGGGATAAGCGCAATTCACCGGCGCGTATGCTGTCGGGAGGCATGAAGCGCCGGCTGCTCATCGCCCGGGCTCTGGTGCATGAGCCCCGGGTGCTGATCCTGGACGAACCCACGGCGGGCGTGGACATTGAGCTGCGGCGTTCCATGTGGGGCTTTCTTGAGCGCATCAACCGCGAGGGGGTCACGATCATCCTGACCACTCACTATCTGGAGGAGGCGGAAGCGTTGTGCCGCAACATCGCGATCATCGACGGTGGCCGCATTCTTCAGCACACCTCCAAGCAGGCACTGCTGCAGCAGCTGAGCATGGAGCATTTTATTCTCGATATCCGCAACGATCCCGGAACCCTGCCGCAGCTGGAGGGCTACCACTGCTTCCGCAATGATGAGGGGGCACTGGTCGTCGAGGTTGAAAAGGAGGACGGACTGAACGACGTCTTCCGCCAGCTCGGTGAACAGGGCTGGGAGGTGACCAGCATGCGCAACCGTTCCAACCGGCTGGAGGAGCTGTTCATGAGCCTGGTGGGCCGCTCGCTGCCGGCATCCGAAGAGGAGGAGAGCGCATGACGCCGTACCAGATCTGGATCGCCTTCATGACCATTGTCGTGCGCGAGGTGCGGCGCTTCACCCGCATCTGGCCGCAGACCCTGTTGCCGCCGGCGGTGACCATGACTCTGTACTTCGTGATCTTCGGCAACCTGATCGGAAGCCGCATCGGGCCCATGGAAGGCTATGACTACATGGAGTTCATTGTGCCGGGGCTGATCATGATGTCGGTGATCACCAGCTCCTACGCCAATGTGGTGTCCTCGTTCTTCAGCATGAAGTTCCAGCGCAGCATTGAGGAACTGCTGGTCTCGCCCACGCCCAACTGGGTGATCCTGACCGGCTACCTTGCGGGTGGCATGGCGCGCGGACTGATCGTGGGTTTCGTGGTCATGCTGGTGTCGCTGGCGTTCACCACCCTGGAGTTCTACAGCCCGGTCCTGGTGGTTACCACGGCGCTGCTCACCTCACTGGTGTTCTCTCTGGGCGGATTCATCAACGCGATGTTCGCCACCAAGTTCGATGACATCTCGATTGTGCCGACCTTTGTGCTGACGCCACTGACCTACCTCGGGGGCGTGTTCTATTCCATCAACCTGCTGGATCCGTTCTGGCAGGGGCTCTCCATGGCCAATCCCATTCTCTATATGGTGAACGCCTTCCGCTATGGTGTCCTGGGCGCCTCGGATGTGGGGCCGGTGTGGGCGATCGCCATGCTGGTGGTGTTTGCAGTGGTGCTGTTCACGGTGAGCCTGCGCCTGCTTGACCGGGGCAAGGGCATCCGCAGCTGAGGAGGCGACATGGAACTGGATGATGCACCACTGGGCCGGACCAGCGCCTACCCTGAGCACTATGATCCGGCGCTCCTGTATCCTGTGGCCCGGGCACAGGCACGGGACTCCCTGGGGCTGGCTGACGGCTGGCCCTGGCAGGGCGAGGACCGCTGGCAGGCCTGGGAATTGAGCTGGCTGCGCCCGGACGGGGTGCCCCGGGTGGCCACCGCCGAGTTCCGGGTGCCCGCGGATTCGCCCAATCTGATCGAATCAAAGTCGCTCAAGCTGTATCTCAATGCCTTCAACAGCACAGTGTTCGAAGGCGTGGAGTCGGTGCGCACCACCATCGAGCGGGATCTGTCCGAGGCCGCGGGCGCTGCAGTGTCCGTGGTGCTGGGGGATGTGGACGCGGATGCCGGACTGGTGGCACGGCCGGAAGGGGCACACCTGATTGATGACGTGGAAGGTGTGATCATGCCCGCCGATGGCCCTCTGGCCTCACTGCGTTCGCTGGACGGCGACGTGGTCACCGAGAGCCTGTGTTCGCACCTGCTGCGCAGCCTCTGCCCGGTGACGGGCCAGCCGGACTGGGCCACGCTTGTGGTCCACTATACGGGGGCCCGCATGCGGCCGGAGGCGCTGCTGGGCTATGTCATCAGCTACCGTGAGGCACGGGACTTCCACGAGGCCTGTGTGGAGCGGATTTTCACGGATCTGAGGGATGCCCTGACGCCGGAGCGGCTGAGTGTGGGGGCGTTCTATACACGCCGTGGCGGGCTCGACATCAACCCCTGGCGCTCGACCCACCAGGGCGATGCGCCAGCATCAAGGTTGCTGCGCCAGTAGGCGCTATTCGTCACGCAGGCGTCGGGCCGCCCGGTCCAGCGCCTGTATGATGTGTTCGCGTTCACGCTCGTCGACTTTCTCGGAATCCAGATACATCGCGAAGCCGTCCCCCTCATGCTCCAGGAAGCTGCGCTGGTCGCCCACGTCCTGGCGGAAGTCGATCACCTGGTAGATGGGTACCGGCCGTGCGAACCCTTTTACGGTGATTTCGCCCTTGTCCCGGCACAGGATGCTGTCCTTGATCAGTGAGAAGGTCTCGTAGGAAACCAGGATCTCGCCCGGATCCGCCAGTTCCTCCAGACGGCTTGCCAGGTTCACTTCCTTGCCGATGATGGTGTAATCCATACGGTTGTCCGCGCCGAAGTTGCCGACGGTGCAGAACCCGGTGCTTATGCCCATCCGTATCTCCAGGGGCGTGCGGATGCCCTGGCTCTTCCATTTCTGGCGCAGCACCGTCATGTGCTTGCGCATCTCGATGGCCATCGAGACACAGGCCTGTGTGTCCTTCTTCGCGCCCTGGCTGGTGGGGTCGCCGAAGAAGATCATGATGCTGTCACCCACGAACTTGTCGATGGTGCCGCCGTACTTCAGCGCGATCTGGGACATCTCGGTGAAGTAGGTGTTGAGCAGCTCCGTCAGCCCTTCCGGTTCCATCTCCTCGGAAAGCTCGGTGAAACCCTGGATGTCGGAGAAGAAGACGGCCAGCTTCTTGCGCTGGGTTTCCAGCCGCACGTCGCGTTCACCGGTGAAGATGGACTGCCACACCTGTGGCGAGAGGTATTTGGCCAGCTTGTGGGATAGGGCGATGGACTGTTCACGCTGGTACTGGATCTGGGACTTGGCCGCCACCAGCGCGCGCGCCTGGAGATAGGTGTAGAAGGCCATGACGCATACATAGAGCGTGGTCACCACGCCGCTCACCACGGTGAGGGTGGGCGGAGCCCAGGGCTCGAAGCTGACGCCGGCAATCGGCAGTGACGTAGTCACCCCAACCGCCAGTGCGGCAACGTTCAGCGCCCAGGCTCTCAGCCCCCCGACAATGATGCCGCTGAAGCTGATCATCAGCAGCAGCATCAGCGAGGGGATGACGCTGAACTCGATATAGACCGTCAGGGAGCCGATCAGGAAGCCGTCGAGCAGCAGTATGCGCTCGCGGATCTGTGGCGTGCGCCTGGGGAATATCGCCCGGGACAGGAAGTAGAGAACGTGCGGCCAGATCAGAGCCAGCGGCACGAACCAGATCAGGTAGTCATGGAAGTGATCGAGAAACACCCCTGTGCCGAGAATGGCAGCACCGGCCATGTAGCCGAGCACCCGCGCATGGTAATCCGGCATGGGCGGGATGGCGTTCGGTTTCTGCTTGGGGTCCATGGCCGTCAGGCTCGAAGGCATGAGGGGTACGTTCATCATTGTCCAACGATCGCATCCATGTTGAGGGAACGTTACCAGCAAACTCCTGGGCTCACAATTGACCCCGAAGACAGCGGTTTCCGGCACTGGCACAGGTTTGCCGCTATGGCACCCGTATTGTTGCCGTTGCGGCGTTAATGCCTGAATACAAAGGAGTGTAGCACTTTGGCACCGCTATTGCTTAATACCGACAAAGCCCGATTACCCGGCAAAAAGGGGCCAGTCATGACCACGATCAGCTTTGACAACGCATTCGGCATTCACGATGACGCTCTGCGGTTGCGCTCCCAGCGCTCCGAAGTGCTCGCCAACAACCTCGCCAATGCCGATACGCCCGGCTACAAGGCGCGTGACATCGACTTCCAGGCGGCCCTTCAGCAGGCCCAGGGCCAGCAGGAAGGCCTGGCGATGACGGCCTCGGACTCCGGGCATATGACCGGCGAGGGTGGCGGTGGCGGCAATCCGGAGCTGATGTACCGCAACCCGATCCAGCCGTCGATCGATGGTAATACCGTGGATACCCAGACGGAGATGTCCAAGTACATGCGCAACTCCATGGAGTTCCAGTCCAGTTTCCAGTTCCTGAACAGCAGTATTAAGGGACTCAAAGACGCACTCGCGGGGCAGTAAACCATGTCACTCAATCAGGTCTTTGATATTGCCGGCTCTGCCATGTCGGCCCAGTCGATCCGGCTGAACACAACCTCCAGCAACCTGGCGAACGCCGAGACGGCCAGTTCCAGTACGGATGACGTTTACCGTGCGCGCAAGCCCGTTTTTTCCGCCATCCAGGCGGACATGATGGGCCAGGGCGGCGGCGTGCAGGACGCGGGTTTTTCGCGCAACGAACTGGAATCCGCCGGGGTTCAGGTGGATGCCATCGTGGAAAGCGATGTTGAGCTGGAGCAGCGTTATCAGCCGGATCATCCCAAGGCGGATGACAACGGCTATGTGTATTACCCGAACGTCAACGTGGTGGAGGAGATGGCGGACATGATGTCGGCGTCGCGCTCCTTCCAGACCAACGTTGAGGTGATGAACACGGCCAAGAGCATGATGCAGCGCGTCATGACGCTGGGTCAGGGCCAGTAAGCGGGAACGGGGGTAGCGACGATGGACGGCGTTAACAGCTCAACCAATTCGGCTTCGGACATCCTCAAGGAGTACCGGAACCAGAATCAGGGCGGCAAGAGCGAGGGCGGCAACAAGGCCTCGGATATGGGCCGCAATGAGTTCATGGATCTCATGATGGCCCAGATGCAGAACCAGAACCCACTGGACCCGCAGAAGAACGAGGATTTTGTGGCCCAGCTGGCCCAGTTCTCCTCCCTGGAGGAGATGCAGAGCCTGAATACCTCGGTTGAGGATGCCATGGGTCAGTTCCGCTCGACCCAGGCGCTGCAGGCCTCCGCCATGGTAGGGCAGCAGGTTCAGGTGGAGGGCAACATCGCCAACCTTGGCCCTGAGGGCGAGGTGAAAGGAGCGGTGGAAGTGCCTTCGGCTACCTCGAATCTGCGGGTCAACGTGTACAACCCTTCCGGGGAACTGGTTCGCCAGATGGACATGGGCCAGCAGGGCAGCGGCACAGTGGATTTCAGCTGGGACGGTGAGAATGGCGACGGCGATCTGATGGAGCCGGGCGATTACCGGGTCCAGGCGGAAGCCCAGTACGACGGCGAGACCCAGGAGCTGGCTACCCGGCTCAATGCGAACGTGGACAGCGTCAACCTGGAGAACGGGGGCGTGACGCTGAACTTGGCAGGGCGCGGCTCAGTGCCGCTGGACCAGGTCAAACAGATCAACTGATAACAAGTAGTGGGCGAGGTTTACCATGGCGTTCAATATCGCACTCAGCGGACTCAATGCGGCCCAGACGGATCTGGACGTGAAAGGCAACAACATCGCCAACGCCAGCACCACGGGCTTCAAGCGCTCGCGGACGGAGTTTGGTGACCTCTACAGCTCCGGCCTTCAGAACCTGGGCGATACGTCCGCGGGTGACGGGGTCAGCGTTCAGAACACCCGGCAGCTTTTCCAGCAGGGCAACATCACCGCCACCAGTAATGGCCTGGACATGGCCATTGATGGGGAGGGGTTCTTCGTTCTGGAGGGCGCCAATGGCGAACGCCAGTTCTCGCGGGCCGGCCAGTTCGGTGTGGATGAGGAGGGTTTTGTCACCAATAACCAGGGGGCCCGGGTTCAGGGGTTCCAGGCCAATGAAAGCGGGCAGGTTGGTGATGTTCGTGGCGATCTTGAGGTGAACACTGAGAACCTGGCGCCCAAGTCCACCACCAATGTTGCGGCGAATCTGAACCTGGATTCTAGGGAGTCGGTTCTTAGAGTGGATCAGACAGTCTACGAGGCTGCAGGTGACGGCATTGACGCGTTACGCAACGGGGCGGCCGGCTTTGATGCGACCGAGTTCACGGTTACCGACCCGGATGGGGGTACAACGCCAATTCCGACGAACGCTGGTGAATCCGGGGCCAGTATTGCTGCGCGCTTCGCCAATGTGGATGGAGTCGACGCAACGGCAGGCTCTGCGGCTACGGTTTCTGAGACGGGCGTCGGCCTGCAGGATGGGGATCAGTTTGAGATTACTCTTTCTGACGGAGAGAGCTTCGGTTACCCCATTGGTGCGGGGGACACTCTTCAGAACGTGGCCGACGCAATCAATGCGGATGGCTCAGTCGCACTGAACGCTTCTATTAATGGCGGCAACCTTAAGGTCAACGACAACGAAGGACGCAATCTTGAATTTGGGCTAACTGGCAGCAACGGTTCACAGCTTGAAGTCGATTCTGATGACGACAACACCGGCCCGCAAACGCTCGAAAGCGGTAATAATGCTTCCTACTCGGTACTCGGCAATCTCACCTTTACCGTGCGCGAGGGGTATGATCTTACCGAAAATGGCGGCACTGAAGTTCTGAGCGGTAGTGAGACAGGAACCGATGACCCCCAGAATGCATTCAACCGTGATGATTCGAATACCTATAATCATTCAACCTCCACAACGATTTACGACAGCCTGGGCAACCCTCATGAAATGACCCAGTACTTCGTGAAGGAGGATCCGGCAAACAATGCCTGGAAAAGCTATGTCGAGATTGACGGTGAGCGAGTAGGTAAAGACGGGAATGGCCCTGACGGAGAAGACGGATTCGAACTGGTCTTTGAGGAAAATGGCAGCCTGGATACTGCGGAATCGGAAGATGTTCTGATCAATAACTGGGTGCCCAAGGATGAGGACGGCAACTATAACGGTGCTGAAAGACCGGATACGACCGAAGATACTCTTCCGTTAGACCCGGATTCGAACAGCTCCAACTTCGTCATCGATTACAGCAACACTACCCAGGTCGGCTCCGGATTCGCCGTCAATGACCTCCAGCAGAATGGCTTCGCGACCGGCCGGCTGACGGGCCTGGATGTGAGCGAAGAAGGCGTGATCCAGGCGCGTTTCAGCAATGGCGAGTCCGAGGCGCTGGGCCAGATCGCTCTGGCCAATTTCCGGAACAACGAAGGGCTTGCTCCGGTTGGGGATACCGCCTGGGTTGAAACCATCGACTCCGGCGATGCGGTGATCAGCCGCCCCAATACCGGTCCCCTGGGCGCAATCCAGTCCAGCTCCGTTGAGGAATCCAACGTCGATCTCTCCGAGCAGCTCGTGGGTCTGATTACCGCCCAGCGGAACTTCCAGGCCAACTCCAAGACCATTGAGACCTCGGACCAGATCACCCAGACCATCATCAACCTGCGGTAATCCCACAGGTTGAGGCTGAATGAGCACAGGAGGGTTCCATGGACCGCTCGCTCTACATTTCGATGACCGGCGCCAAGCAGAACATGTACGCGCAGCAGGTCAACGCCAACAACCTGGCGAACGCGGACACTACCGGGTTCAAGCAGGACTTCGCCAATGCCCGCAGCATGCCGGTATACGGCGAGCATCATCCGTCCCGGGCCTATGCCATGACGGAGAACCCCGGGGCGGACCTGAGCCATGGCCCCATGAAGCAGACCGGTCGCTCCCTGGATATCGCCATCAAGGGTGACGGTTGGCTGGCGGTGGAGCCGGAACCCGGTGATGAGGCCTATACCCGTGCCGGAAGCCTTCAGGTTGATGCCAATGGCATTCTGCGTAACGGCGAAGGGCTGCCGGTCATGGGTAACGGAGGCCCGGTTGCCGTGCCGCCGGCGGATAAGATCGAGATCGGCTCGGATGGCACGCTTTCAGTCGTTCCGGCCGGGGCGCCCAGTGACCAGCTGGTGGAAGTGGACCGGCTCAAGCTGGTGGACCCGGGGGAGGACCAGATCCAGAAGGGGGATGACGGTCTTTTCCGTCTTAAACCGGATGCCGACCAGCAGGGCCCCCTGCAGCCGGACGGCGATGTCCAGGTGGTCAGCGGGTTTCTGGAGGGCTCCAACGTCTCCGCCGTGGAATCCATGATCCAGAACCTGCAGCTTTCCCGCCAGTACGAGATGCAGGTCAAGGCCATGCAGACCGCCGACGAGAACAGCCAGAGCGTGGCACGCTTGTTGCAAGACCTCTGATGGAAACGTCATGGGTGACGGAAAAGCGGCAACCCGATGCCGCCCGCCCGGAAGGGCGCCTCACCCACGCGATCGGAGGACAGAACAATGCATCCAGCACTTTGGGTCAGCAAGACCGGCCTCGCCGCTCAGGACAAGCAGCTGAGCACCATCTCCAACAACCTGGCGAACGTCAATACCACCGGATTCAAGCGTGACCGGGCCAATTTCCAGGATCTGATGTACCAGACGGAGCGCCAGCCCGGCGGCCTGTCTTCCCAGAATACGGAATTGCCTTCCGGGCTGCAGCTGGGTACTGGTGTACGCGTTGCGGCCACCAGCAAGGAGCATACCCAGGGGGACATGAAGGTCACGGACCAGTCCCTGGACCTGGCCATTGACGGCGATGGCTTCTTCCAGGTGCTCAAGCCGGATGGTGAGATCGCCTACACCCGCAATGGTGAATTCCAGCTCAATTCCGAGGGCGATATTGTCACGCCCAACGGCAACCCGCTGGAACCCAACATCAACGTTCCCGAAGATGCCACTTCCGTGACCATCGGACGTGACGGCACTGTCAGCGCCAAGATTGCCAACGAGCCGGAACCGCAGCAGCTGGGCCAGATCGAGCTGGCGGATTTCGTGAACCCCCAGGGGCTTCAGGCCATAGGCAGCAACCTCTATCAGGAGACCGCGGCCAGCGGGGACCCGTTGATCGGGGAGGCCGGCATTGACGGCATCGGCACCATCGAGCAGGGCATGCTGGAGGGCTCCAATGTGGAGGTGGTCGAGGAAATGGTGAACATGATCACCACCCAGCGGGCCTACGAGATGAACTCCAAGGTCGTCTCCTCCTCGGATCAGATGCTCCAGTTCATTACCCAGAACCTGTAACGCGTCGGGTAGGGGGAGAACCGTTATGACCAAGCCGTCCATACTGCTCAAAAGGGCCGCGTTGCTGATCCTGATGGTGACGCTGGCGGGCTGCCAGGCGATGACCCGTGAGCGGGCCAAGCCAGGTGATCCCGCGTTCGCGCCGGTGGAGCCAGAGGCCATGATGGCGGATCAGCCGGTCAACGGCTCCATTTACCAGAACTCCCGCAGGCATAACCTGTTCAGCGACAGCAAGGCGCTGAATGTCGGGGATGTTGTGACGGTGCAGCTACAGGAAAGCACATCGGCCTCCAAGACATCCAACACGAGCATCGCGAAGGACAGTGAAACAGGCCTTGAAGCGCCATCGGTGCTGGGTCAGACCGGTTTGGATATCGGGACCGATGTGGGGCAGGACCGGCAGTTCGACGGCGAGGCCGAGGCAGATCAGAGCAACCAGATCACTGGCAGCATCACGGTCACCGTGGTGGAGGTCATGCCCAATGGTGTGTTGCGGGTGCGCGGTGAGAAATGGCTGGAGCTGACCCAGGGCAAGGAATACGTGCGGGTGTCCGGTCTGATCCGCCAGCAGGACATCGGTTCGGATAACCGGGTGAGTTCCCGCCGGATCGCGGACGCGCGGATTTCCTATGGCGGGACCGGCGACTTTGATCAGGCCAACCGCATGGGCTGGCTGACCCGCTTCTTCAACAGTGAATGGTGGCCGCTTTGAGGTTTCGTACAGGAGGGTTTGCCATGTGGAACCGGATTGCCGCGGTATTGATGCTGGCAGTGATGGTCGCCACACCGGTCCAGGCGGACCGGCTCAAGGACCTGACCTCGGTCAAGGGCGTGCGCGACAACCAGCTGGTCGGTTACGGCCTGGTGGTGGGACTTGATGGCAGCGGGGATGGAGCGCCGTTCACGAACCAGAGCCTGCGCAACATGATGGATCAGTTCGGCATCACTATTCCGCCGGGCGTTGACCCCGGTGCGGACAACGTCGCGGCCGTCATGGTCACGGCGGATCTGCAGCCCTTTGCCAGCCCCGGCCAGGAAATTGACGTCACCGTCTCCTCGGTTGGCGATGCGGACAGCCTGCGCGGCGGCACGCTTCTGATGACACCGCTGCAGGGGGCGGACGGAAAGACCTATGCCATGGCCCAGGGAAGTCTCGTGGTCGGGGGCTTCGGCGCCGAGGGTCAGGACGGCTCTTCGATTTCCGTGAACATTCCCAGTGTCGGGCGTATTCCCCAGGGCGCGACCGTTGAACGCCGCGTACCTACCGCCTTTTCGGAAGGGGACACCATCACCCTGAACCTGCGTAATCCGGATTTCACCACGGCGCGCCGGGTGGTTGAGGCGATCAACAACAAGCTCGGCGCGGAGACGGCGTATGCGAAGAATGCCTCGTCCGTGCGGGTGCGGGCGCCCCGGGATGCCTCACAGCGCGTCAGCTTCCTCTCCATCGTGGAGAACATTGAGGTCTCGCCGGCGGAGGAAGCCGCCAAGGTGGTGATCAACTCACGCACCGGCACCATCGTGGTGGGTCAGAACGTCAAGGTGAGCCCGGCAGCGGTCACGCACGGCAATCTCAGCGTGACTATTACCGAGAACCCGGAAGCGGTGGCTCCGGGCCTTTTCGGCGAGGGCGACCCGGTCGTTGTTCCGCAGACGGATGTGGCCATCGAGCAGGAGGAGGCCCGCATGTTCAAGTTCGGGCCGGCGGTTACGCTGAACGAGATCGTGCAGTCCGTGAACCAGGTGGGCGCGGCCCCGGGCGACATCATGGCGGTGCTCGAGGCTCTCAAACAGTCCGGCGCCCTGCGCGCGGAACTGATCGTCATCTGAGGTTGAAGCTATGATCCAGTCATCTGCAGGCGGCACCAGCGACGCGCACATCTATACCGACATGAGTGCCATGAGCGATCTCAAGCGTCTGGCCGATACCGATCGGGACAAGGCGCTCGAAAAGGTTGCCAAGCAGTTCGAGGCGCTGTTCCTGCAGCAGATGATGAAGTCCATGCGTTCGGCTAACGAGGTGTTCAGCGAGGGTAACTACCTGAACAGCCAGGAGACCGAGCAGTACCAGGACATGTTCGACAAGCAGCTGACCCTGAGCCTGACCCAGGAGCGCAGCATCGGCATCGCCGATCAGTTGGTGCGCCAGCTGGGCGGAGGACAGCAGGGCGCAGGCCGCCCGGATGCAAGGACGAGCATCACTGATTACAGCCGTCAGATGCCGGCTCCGGATCCGCAGCTGGCAGAGCGTGTGGACGAAGTCCGCCAGATGATGCCGGAAGAGGGGAATGCCAGCTCGGGCTCTGCTGCGGGCAGCGGCAACGAGCTGCCGGAACAGTTTAAAGGGCCGGAGCACTTCGTTCAGGAGCTCAGCCCCATCGCCCGTGATGTCAGTGAGCAGACCGGTGTGCCGGCGCAGGTGATGATCGCGCAGGCCGCGCTGGAAACCGGCTGGGGGCGCAACATGATCGGCGGTGAGCAGGAACCCAGTCGCAACCTGTTCGGCATCAAGGCGGATGAGCGCTGGAACGGGGATAAGGTCGAGATCACCACCACCGAATACCGGGATGGGCTGCCGCTGAAGGAAAAGGCGGATTTCCGCGCCTATCCGGATTACGCCAGCAGCTTCGAGGACTACGCCAGCTTCCTGAACGAGAACCCGCGCTACCAGAAGGTACTGCAGCAGGCGGATGACCCGCAGGCCTTCGCCCAGGCGCTCCAGGATGCCGGTTACGCCACGGACCCGGCCTATGCCGACAAGATCCAGAACATCATGGAGCGGCCCACGCTGGGTGCCGTGATCGATGACGGGACGGAAGGGGAGTAAGCTGCCATGAGTCTGCTGAATACGGGCCTGACCGGGATCCTGTCCAACCAGAAGGCACTGGAGACCACCAGTAACAACATCACCAACGCCAATACGCCCGGCTACAGCCGGCAGCGGGCGGATTTCGTCTCCAATCCCTCCCAGGCTACGGGGAGTGGTTACATTGGACAGGGCGTTAACGTTGCCGACATACAGCGCCTCAACGATGAATTCATCAATACCCAGCTGCGTTCAGACACCACCCTTCACTCGGAACAGACCGCCCTGGTCGAGAACCTGAATGGCATGGACGATCTCCTGGGGAACGAGAAAACCGGTCTTAACCAGGCCCTGACCCAGTTCTTCGGCACCCTCCAGGATGCAGCAGAGAGCCCGGCCTCCAGCTCGCTGCGCGAGCAGGCGCTGAACCAGGCTGATAATCTGGTGGCACGGTTCAAGTCCGTGGACAGTCAGCTGCGTTCCCGAGAGCAGACCGTGGATGACCGCATTTCCGCGAATCTTAACGAGATCAACTCGCTAGCGGATGGTATCGCGGAGCTCAATCTCAAGATCGCGGAGTCACCGGGGCGTGCCAGTGGGCGCGATGCCAACGAGCTTCTGGACAAGCGGGACGAGAAGCTGCGGCAGCTTTCGGAGCTGGTGCAGGTCCAGACCAATGAGAACAACGACGGCACCGTTGATGTGAGCATCGGCAAGGGCCAGGGCATTGTCAGCAAGGGCAACAGCGCCACGCTGCGTCTGTCAGGCAGCACCGAGCAGGCGGGCCGTCGGGAAGTGCTGCTGGAGGGCGTTGGTCGCGATCGGGCCATCACCCATGAGATTACGGGTGGTGCCTTGGGTGGCAACCTGACCTTCCGGGACGAGATCCTGGAGCCGACCCTGAATGGGATCGGGCGGATCGCCATTGGGCTGTCCGAGCGCATGAACGAGCAGCACCAGCTGGGCCAGGATCTTAATGGCAACCTGGGGGGCAACTTCTTTCGCGATATCAACTCGGAAAGCCTGGCCCGTGGGCGGATCACGCCCTCCGCTGAAACCGCCGAAAGCGGCGACCGCCAGGCCCGTGTGAACATCACCGACAGCAGCAAGCTGGATACCCGCTCCTACACGCTGGAATTCACCGGCCCGGATGACCAGCAGTACCGCATCCGCGATGCCACCAGCGGGGAACTGGTTAAAACCGGCAGCATCAGTGACAGCCGGCCCTCGACCATCTCCATGGAAGGCTTTGAGATCGAACTGGAGTCCGGCGATTTCCAGCAGGGCGATGAGTTCACCATCCGGCCCACCTACAATGGCGCCCGGGATATGGCGACGGAAATTGTGGCCGGTGAACAGATCGCCCTGGCAGCCCCCATCCGCGCCGAGGCCAGCAGTGGCAACCAGGGGACCGGGCAGATCACCCAGGGAACCATGCTCAACATCCGCGATCCGGAGACCGGCCGCCGGCTGGATGCCCTGGACGAGAACGGCAACCTTGATCCGCCCATGGAGATCCGGTTCCTTTCGGAGAACCGCTATGAGGTGGTGGACGTTTCCGACCCTGCCAACCCCAAGCCACTGGATCCGCCCATGAACAATGTGCGGTTTGAGCCGGGGAAGACGAATACCGTGTTCAGTGGGGATCCGGGTAGTCGGACCTTAACGGCTTCAGGGCCAGCGGAAAATGGCCCTACCGCTGATCCTGATTCTGTTTACGGCGAGCAAAACATCACCATACGGACCCGCGATCCCGAAACAGGAGTGGTATCAACCCAGTCACCAATCACTATCAACGAGGGCGGTGATAAAGAATCAGCTCGGTCGATTGCCGACAAGCTCAATAACCAGCGTGGCGTAGAGGCGACGGCTTACACGGAAGCAACGCTGACTCCAGATCCTTCAAATCAGGGGAACAACCCTGATATCGAGGTTGCTCTTGTGGAAGGTGGGGATGTCAAAGATGTAACTCTGAATGTCAATGGACCGCTGACGGCGGATAGCCTTAACCAAGCTATTCAAGAGAACTCAGACTTCCAGTCGCTGGGGCTCTCGGTTACAAACGATGGAGACAGTGTGAAGCTGCGGTCGGACCGTGGTGAAGATATCCGCATCTCGCTCGACGCAACCAATGGCGCTGAGCTCGGTGTTGGGAAACCGAATCCCTATGGGGATGGGGGGACTACTGGATCGGAGACGCTCAGCGATGGTGAACAGGCAACCGTTGGCGGCTATGTGGATACCACGCTTGCCGATGGCGTGCGTCTAACGGCGACTGATAATCCATCTCCGGAGAATTTCTTTGATCCTGCTCCCAGCAGCGACCCGGCCTACAAAGGCTTCCAGTTCGAACTCAGCGGGAACCCTGAGGCCGGCGACAGTTTCCGCCTTGAAACCAACGAGGGCGGCACGTCGGACAACCGTAACGGCCTGGCGCTGGGCGACCTGAACGCCAAGAACTATCTCGATAACGGCAATTTCAGCTTCACGGACGCCTATGGCTCCGTGGTCGAGGATGTGGGCTCGCGCACCCAGACTGCCCAGGTCGACAAGGAAGCAGCGGGGACGCTCATGGAGCAGTCCCAGAAACAGTGGGAGGAGCAGTCCGGCGTTAATCTGGACGAAGAAGCCGGCAGGCTCATCCAGTTCCAGAACGCCTACAGCGCCTCATCGCAGGTGGTCTCCGTAGCCCGGGACCTGTTCAATACCCTGCTCGGCACCTTCAACTAAGGGAGGCGGATCATGCGTGTTTCCACCAGCCAGATCTTCAACCAGGGGATCCAGCAGTTCCAGAACCTTAACGCCCAGCAGGCGCGTACCCAGGAGCAGGTGGCCACTGGCAAGGAGGTGCTCAGCCCCTCTGATGACCCGGTGGCGTCCACCCGTATCGTTCAGCTCAAGGATGACCTGGCGCGCAGCGAGCAGTACCAGGATACTCTGGACATGACACAGACCCGCCTGGAACGGGAAGACGGGACGCTGTCCAGCTATACGGATGCGCTGGCGCGCACCCGCGAACTGATGGTCCAGGCGGGCAGTGGTTCTCTGAGTGAGTCGGATCGTGAGTCCATCGCCCAGGAGCTGCGGCAGGTGAAGGGGCAGATGGTCAGCCTGGCCAACACCAAGGGCCCGGAAGGCGAGTTCCTGTTTGCCGGTTTCCAGGGCGGGGAAAAGCCGTTTGGCGAGGATGTGTCCGGCAACATTGAGTACCGGGGCGATTCCGGCGAGCGTTCAGTGCAGATCGATGACGGGGTCACGATCAAGGTGAACGACAATGGCCGGGAGACGTTCGAGGCCATTCCCAGCGACCGGCCCACGTTCAATACCCGTGCGGCCCAGAATAACGAGGGCAGCGGCCGGATCAGCAGCGGCGTTGTAACCGACCGGGAGGAGTTCGAGCAATTCTACCCAGACGACCTGGTGGTTACTTTCGACGAGGTTAGCGGGAACACCGAATACACCGTCAAATCCCAGAGAACGGGTGAGGAGTTCATTTCGGGTGAGGACTATGTGAGCGGCAATCCCATCGAAGTGAATGGAATGCGGTTTGAGGTCAGCGGTGAGCCGAAAAAGGATGATAGCTTTACGGTGACCAGTGGCGACCAGCAGAGCATCTTCGGCACCATGGAGAAGATGATCGAGGGGCTTGAGACACACCCCAATACCCCGGAAGGGCGCGAAGCGCTTGAGGATACCATCGACCAGGGTCTGGCCAACCTGCAGAACGCCGAGGACCGGGCCACGGAAATCCAGGCCGGCGTGGGTACACGCCTGAATACCGTGGAAAGCACCAAAGAGTTCCTGAAGGACAGCGATCTTCTGGCTCAGGAGACTTTGTCAGACCTGGAAGATGTGGATTATGCCGAGGCCATCAGCCGTCTGACCCAGCAGAACTTCACGCTCCAGGCGGCCCAGCAGTCGTTCGCCCGGATCTCACGTCTGTCGCTGTTCGACGCTCTGTGATTGACGCGGCACTGGCCGCGCGTATAATCCGGCGGTCACTGCCCATTGCAGTGAGCCAGCCTGACCGGGAGTGGCGGAACTGGTAGACGCGCTCGACTCAAAATCGAGTGGCCTTGTGCCTTGTGGGTTCGAGTCCCACCTCCCGGACCATCTTCTGAAACACGCCTCTCACACGTCCTGCATGCGTCCGATTTCCCGGGCGATCCGCATGGCTTCGTGACGTTCCAGGTTCAGCAGGTTTTCCACCATTTCCCGGGCCTCTGGAATCTCGGCGCGATCCTTGAGGTTCTGGTAGAGATCGATGATCTGGTCGTGGAAATCAAAGATCTCGTGGCAGATGTCATCGAATCCCATACGGGTGTAGGGGAGATCACAGGTCCGGTGCGTCTCGATCGGTTTGTGGGAGAGGAAGTCATAGATCCAGGTCTTCAGGGCCCGGGCGTCACCTTCCCTCTCAAAGTCTGTAACCAGTTTCTCCAGTTCTGTCTCGTGGGTTGCGAGGTAGTCGAGCAGTATCCGCGCACGCTCTTCCTGGTGCTCGCTGGCGCAGTGTGCCAGGCACGCGGCCATGTGGTGGTGGAGGGTGCGGGTCCAGTCGATCAGGTCTTTGAAGGTCTTGAGTTCCATAGGATGCTCCTTGCTCAGTTACCGTGATGATGGTGGCTGTTCCCGGAGTGCACAGGGTTGTTGGCGAGAAAGACACTCTCCACGAACAGTATGACAACCATGGCCAGCGCCGCCACGCCAATGACAATGGGGTCACTGGTGATCTTAACCCAGATAAAACCACCCAGGACTATGACATCAAGCAGGATGGCCGTCACCAGGATGGCGGGATGGGCGCCGACCGTATGCCTGAGGTAGCGCAGCACGCCCCAGTGAATGGCGATGTCCATGATCAGATAGAAAATGATGCCCAGCGCGGCGATTCTGGTCAGATCAAAAAACGCGGTCAGGATCAGGCCCAGAACCACGGTATAGACCAGGGTATGCTTCTGGATGTCGCCCGGCATTCCGAAATGGCTGTGGGGAACGAGCTTCATTTCGGTGAGCATGGCAAGCATGCGCGAGACGGCGAAAATGCTCGCGATGATGCCGCCGGCAGTAGCCGTCATCGCCAGGATGACCGTGAACCAGAGGCCGTAGTCACCGAGCGCTGGCCGGGCGGCCGCGGCCAGGGAATAGTTCCGGGTCTCGATGATCGCGGGCAGTGACAGGTTGCTTGCCACCGCGAAGCCCACCAGCGTGTAGATCACGACACAGAGCGCTATGGAAATGATGATGGCGCGGCCCACATTGCGGTGGGGGTCCGTGAGCTCGGAGCCACTGTTGGTGATGGTGGTGAAGCCCTTGAAGGCAAGTATGCCCAGTGCAGTGGCGCCCAGGAAGCCGGCGTAGGTCGGTTGTGGCTCGGAGCGCGCAAAGTCCACCGCGATGCTGTCCGCGAGTGCAACGCCGACGAGTCAAAACCCAATGATCCCGCCGATCTTGATCACCCCGATGGCCGATGCCGTGCCCTCAATCAGGCGATTCCCCGACAGGTTGATAAGAAAGGCCAGCAGGAGCAGTCCGACACCCAGCAGCGGCACCAGCTGGCTCTGGTCGCCGATCTCGAACAGCTGGAGGGTATAGGCACCGAATGTCCGGGCCAGGAAACTCTGGGCGATGACCATCGAGAAGTACATCAGCAGGGCATTGAATGCCGTGGGCAGGGTGCTGCCATAGGCCTTGTGCAGATACATGCCGATCCCCCCGGCCGAGGGGTAGGTATTGGACATCTTGATGTAGGAGTAGGCGCTGAACGCCACGATCACGGCAGCCGACAGGAAAGCAAGAGGGAACAGGGTGCCCGTCATCTCCGCCATCTGGCCGGTGAGCGCGAATATGCCGGCGCCGATCATTACACCGGTGCCGAGCATCACGGCGCCGGGCAGTGTCAGGCTGTTCCGGGCGTACCTGGGGGTTCGGTCATGGTCTGATGGCATGGAATCTCCCTGGTCGGCGTATGAACACTATCCTGCTGACCATAATGACAGAAGCTGAACCGGGGCTGACAGAGCCGTTTTGCGGGCCGTCAGTTTCATGTCAGCTTTTTGTGCCAGGCTCATTCTTCCATTCTCGTCGACCGGGCCGACGATCCGGAGATTGAGGGAGTTTGAGCATGAGCAACCACCAGAAGCCACGCCCCCTGTCGCGCCGTGACATTCTCAGAACGGGCTCCACAATGGGCCTGATGCTTGGGCTTGGCAGCCTCCTGCCGGGCTATGCCCTGGGCCTGACCGGTAACCGGGAGCTGACACGACGTACAGAGGGCAACTCGGACATCTATGAGCTGACCATTGATCGCACCCCGCTGACCATCGATGGCCGCCGGAGCGTGCAGCCGATCACGGTGAATGGTTCGGTACCGGCGCCGTTGATCCGGCTGCGCGAGGGCCGCGAAGCGGTGCTACGTGTGGCCAACCGGCTTGACGAGCCCACATCCATCCACTGGCACGGCATCCTGCTGCCGTTCGAGATGGATGGGGTGCCGGGCGTGAGCTTCCCGGGGATCGCCCCGGGTGAGACCTTCGAATACCGCTACCCGGTACGCCAGAGCGGCACCTACTGGTATCACAGCCATTCCGGCTTGCAGGAGCAGCTGGGCCACTACGGGCCGCTGATCGTGGACCCGGAGGAACCGGAGCCGTTCGAATACGACCGGGAGTATGCCGTTGTCCTCTCCGACTGGACCTTCAATGACCCGTCGGAGGTCATGCGCAACCTGAAGGTGGCGGAAGGCTATTACAACTACAACCGGCGCACGGTTTCCGATTTCTTCGAGGACGTTGCGACCATGGGGTGGAGTGCTGCCTGGGAGAAGGCGGGCATGTGGGGCCGCATGCGCATGACACCCCGGGACATACTGGATGTGACCGGCGCCGAGTACACCTACCTGATGAATGGCATGTCGCCGGATGACAACTGGACCGGTCTGTTTGAGCCGGGCGAGAAGGTACGTCTGCGCGTGATCAACGCCTCGGCCATGTCCATTTTCGATGTGCGCATTCCTGAGCTCCCGATGACGGTTGTCGAGGCGGATGGCCAGAAGGTCGAGCCTGTGGAGACGGATGAGTTCCGCATCGGTGTGGCTGAGACCTACGATGTCATCATCGAGCCGCAGGACGAGGCCTATACCCTGTTTGCCCAGTCCCAGGACCGCTCCGGATTCACTCGCGGCACCCTGGCCGTGCGTGAGGGCATGACGGCGCCGGTGCCGGAACTCTATCCGCGTACCGAGCGTGGCATGGCAGCCATGGGCATGGCGGATCATGGCAGTGATGGCGCCATGGATCACGGTTCCATGGATGGGATGATGCACGGCAACGGGGGCCAGCCTCCGGTGGCGGACCGCCACATCTCGCATGGCCCGGACAACCACGGCGCCGGTGCCGCTATGGTGGCAATGAACCCGGGACCGAGACTCGATGACCCCGGCGTGGGCTTTGAACACGTGGAGCACAGGGTGTTGACCTATGACCAGCTCCGGGGGCTGCACGCCTGGCCGGATGAGCGTGAACCCCAGCGCGAGGTGGAACTGCACCTGACCGGCAATATGGAGCGTTACATGTGGTCC
>NZ_CAJXMA010000011.1:0-53145 GCF_913056445.1 uncultured Halovibrio sp. | reverse complement strand
CGGGTCGTCTGCGTACTCGTGGACCAAATCAACGTTCTTAAGGTTGCCCAGCCACGCGTTCGGAAGGGGCACGCCCATGACGCTGACGCCCTTGAGTCTGACGACGGGTTTGTCGTTGTTAACGGCCAGCTCCACACCGGCATGAACCCGCAGGGTCTGCCCGCCGAGCACGGGAAAACCCTCTTCAAGCGGCACCAGCAGCACGACACTGAGCAGGTCCTGGGACAGATCGACGGCCAGCTTCCGGGCCAGATCCGTGTTGTTCGCCAGCATCCCGTTGAGCTCACGCTCACTGAAGCGAACCTCCCTGCTGGCGCCTTCTTCGCTGTAGGGTTCGGGCTCCGCTGCAGGGCTTGAGGGCGCCTGCGCATCAACGCCCAGGACCTGCAGCTTGCTCTGGAGTGTGCGCTGTTCGGAGGTGTTCAGCTCAACGGGATCGAACGCTTCAACAAACACATACTGGCTCAACAGCCAGTAACTGACCCCGAAGGTGACAACGATGGCGAGCAGTACAATCCCCAGTACCTGCCAGCCACTGAAGCCCTTTTTCACTGCTCGGCCCTGTGCCTGCTGACCAGATTCGTCCATAACGGGCTCTTCTCCCACTGGTACCTCTCCGTACCCCTATTCATGGTTCATCTTCGCGCAATCCTGCTCAGGCCGCTACTACCCACCGCATCTTGACTGGATCGGCCAAGTCCCGGGGACTGGTCGGCGGGCATCATTCGGGTTTTCCAGGGGTGGTTTGGGGTTGCCACATGTTTGGAGGCCTAAGCTTTAGCGCGCCCAGGTCCTGAGCGCAGTATTCCCCTTATCTTTTCGGTGCGGTATCGTTTTGGTTCAGGAGGTGTTTTATGAACTCAGGTATCAGAGACTTGCCCATCGACGAGCGTATCCAGCTCGTGGAAGACGTCTGGGACAGCATCGCTGAGGATCAGCAAAAGCTTGAGTTGACTCAGGCACAGCGGGAAGAGCTGGATCGAAGGCTGAATGTCTATGAGCAGGATGGCCAATCAGGCAGTGATGCTGGAACAGTTCTGGAAGGGATACGCCGGAGACTATGACTTACAACGTTCGGATTCGTCCGGACGCCGAGAGGGATATTGAAGACGCAGCCCAATGGTATGAGTTGCAGCGCCAGGGATTGGGGCATGAATTCATGGATTCGGTGGAGCAGACACTGAATCGCATCAGTGAGAATCCTTCCCTTTACCCTGTTGTTCACAGAGACTCACGCCGAGCTCTGATCAGGAAATTTCCTTTTGGCGTTCATTATGTGGTTACCGGGGATTCGGTTGTGGTGATTGCGGTTATGCACGTACGCCGTGATCCGCGCCGATGGAAAAGTAGAACCTGAACTCAGGACCAATATGCTTCTCAAGCGCAGAAAAACAAACTAGAAGCTGCGTACAGTGGTGTTCGGCGATGCTGGAAAAGTTCGTATCCGAGAAAACGGTGCTCCTTTGGATCATCTCCACTTTCAGCTTTACTCTCGTTCTCGCACTGCTGGGCGGTTTGATTATCCTCGGAATCGACGGCTGCTGGCCCATAGGCAGCAGCCACGCGGCGAGCAATTGTCTGTCAGGAATAGAGCCAGGTTTCCTATCTTTTATGCCCTCCATACTCGGAGCAATAGCTGGCACCGTCTGGACGATCAGGGAGCGAAAGGTACCCTGAAAAGGAGATTGTAAGCCTCTAAACAGTAGATCCTGAGAGCGTGCTACCGGGCCACTCGCCGGACCATTCCGGGAACTGATCGCCGGGCACCATCTGGATTTTCCGGGGATTGGTCATCTGGCCGAGGACAGTGGTGAATTTCGGTTTTTGCCGCATGTTTGGAGGCCTACGGTTTGATCAGAACCAGTTAGGGTTGTAGCTGGTTTAAGATTTCTCTATTTTGTTAAGTATGGCTATACGAAATAGAGAAAAACTAAACCGGTTAACCCAATTACTTCCGGAAGGCCTCCTGGTGGATGCGGCGTGGCTGGAGCGGCATGGTTATTCCCGTGCGCTACGTAGTCAGTACGTTACTGCTGGCTGGCTGGAGCAGCCGGTACGAGGTGTGTTTCGTCGGCCGCGAGGGGAGGTGAGTTGGGAGCAGGTTGTAATCTCCCTCCAGACCCTGCTGCAGTACCCGGTTTCAGTAGGTGGCCGCACTGCTCTGGAATTTCAGGGCTATGCCCATTATCTCCCGTTCCAGCAGCTGCAGGTCCATCTTTACTCGGATGTGAAGTTGCCAGGCTGGGTGAACAAACTTCCGATTGAACCGGAGTTTGTGGTGCATAACCGTCAGCGGTTTCTGCCCGCCGTGGAAGTGCCATCCTGGGCAACTTCTTTGACAGACTCATCCGCTGGAAGCGGGACGCCGCTTCCGGGAGCTTTAAGGGTTAGCTCCTGGGGCCACTGGAGCTGGCCCTTGATCGTTTCCACGCCTGAGCGCGCCTACCTGGAGTTCCTGGATGAGTTACCGAACCGAGGGACCTTTCACATGGCGGATACGTTTATGGAAGGGCTGGGCAACCTTCGGCCCCGGTACTTGCAGTCGCTGTTGGAATCCACACGCAGCATTAAGGTGAAGCGGCTGTTCTTTTTCTTCGCTGACCGCGAACGTCACGCGTGGCTTAAGCGTATCGACCGAAACCGGATTAATCTGGGATCCGGGAAGCGAATGCTGGTTAAGGGGGGAGTTCTGGACCAAGAATATCAGATTACCGTACCGACTGAATTTGCCAGGGAGGAAGGCAATGGCATTTAACGAGCAATATCGACGTCAGGTTGAGTTGCTGGTTCGAATCCTGCCACATGTGGCTGAGGAGGGTTGTTTCGGCCTGAAGGGCGGCACTGCCATCAATCTCTTTGTCAGGGATATGCCCCGTCTATCGGTGGACATCGATCTGACCTATCTGCCCATCGAGCCATGGGCTCGTTCATTGGCCGAAATCGACGCGGCACTGAAGCGCATTGAATCCCGTATCCAGTCCTCAGAGCCTGACGCTCGGATAACGCGGTCAACACCCGCCAGCCAGGATGAGATCACCAAACTGCTCATCCGCTCCCGGGATGGTGTACAGATCAAAATTGAGGTGACTCCGGTCCTGAGAGGCGCGGTCTATGAGGCTCAATGGATGCCGGTCTCACAGTCGGTGGAAGATGATTTTGGCTTTGCAGAGGCACAGGTTCTTTCCTTTGCGGATCTCTATGCCGGGAAGATTATTGCGGCCCTGGATCGTCAGCACCCAAGGGATCTGTTTGACGTTCACCATCTACTCGCGACCGAAGGGATCAATGAGTCGCTTCGAGCCGCGCTGATCGTCTACTTGGTCAGTCATGACCACTCGCCTCATTCCCTGCTTGATCCAATCCGGAAGGACATCACCCAGGATTTCATGCAGAGTTTTGCTGGTATGGCTGATGACGGGGTAACTCTGGAACAGTTGATAGAGGCCAGGGAACAGGTGATCGCGGACGTTGTGAAAAACATGCCGGATTCCCACAAGCAGTTTCTTCGGTCATTTTACCAACGTAAACCGGACTGGGAGCTGGTTGGGCTGCAAGGAGCCGAAAAGCTTCCCGCTGTACGCTGGCGAGAGCTGAACCTGGATCGATCCGGGGAGGGGACTTGTGATGCGATCCTGCGTAAGCTTGAAAACGTTATTTGAGTGGTGGAGGGAATATGGACAACATCAAATTGGAACAGGATGAGCAGTAAGTTCTGGACGCGTTTGAGGCCGAGGAGTTTGTGTCTGCCCTGGATGACGAGCGTCGCGATTACATCGCTAAAGCTGCAGAAGAATCCCTTAGAGAGGGTTGAGCCTTGAGGCGTTGCAGCGGCGCGCCCTGACAGAATGCTTCCAGGCCGCGCACCGCGTCATCGCCGCCGCCGGTTTGTCGTATTCCTCGTACTCAAGCAATGTTTTGACTGTGTTTAAAGGAAACACATACTACCCTTTATTTTGTTGTCTTTCTCTCGGAGCGGCGTATGTACCGAGTCAGGCGTATTGTGTTTCTGGTGGCCATACTGGCTGTGGTTGGCTGCACACATGATGAGGGGCAGGCACGCAGCCTTCAGGCTATCAAGGAGGAGGGGAAGCTGGTGGTGCTGACCCGTAACGCGCCGACCACCTGGTATCTGGGGCGCGACGGCAAACCCACGGGGCCTGAGTACGATATGGTCGAGGCTTTTGCATCGCACCTGGGTGTTGAGGTGGCATACAACATCAAGCCGTCGATCCGCTCCATCATCGAAGGCATTGAAAACGGCGAAGGGGATCTGGCTGCGGCTGGACTGACGATCACCCCCAAACGCCAGGAACGCTTTCGTTTCGGGCCGCCCTACCAGGATGTGACCCAGCAGGTTGTGTGCCGTCGCGATAACGTCCAGCCCGAGTCTGTTGAGGAGCTGGTGGGGCTGGAACTTACTGTGATCGCGGATAGCAGCTATGTGGAGCGACTGGAAGCGCTTAAAGAGAGCCATCCTGAGCTTGAGTGGCAAACCGTGGATAACCGCTCGACTGAGCAGCTCCTCTACGACGTCTGGCAGCGCGAGATCGACTGCACCATTGCGGACTCCAATATTGTCGATCACAACCGGCGTTACTTCCCGGAGCTGATCGCGCCGTTCAACCTCAACCGTTCAGAGTCACTGGGCTGGATGATGGCGCAGCCGCGCAAGGACCTTGAGAGCGCCGTTGCGTCCTGGCTGGAATCGTTCAGGAAGAGCGGGCGTTTGGAGGTCGTGAAAGAGCATTATTACGGCTACTTTGAGGTTTTTGATTACGTGGACACGCGCCGTTTGATCCGCAGGGTCGACGAGCGCTACCCGAAATACCGAAGCTATTTCGAGACGGCCGCTGAACAATACGATCTTCCTTATATTCTGCTTTCCGCCCAGGGGTACCAGGAGTCGCACTGGCGTGCACGTGCCCGCAGCCCGACCGGGGTCCGGGGGATCATGATGCTGACGCTGAACACGGCAAAAGAAGTGGGCGTGGATAACCGGCTGGATCCCAAACAAAGTATCTTCGGGGGTGCCAAATACCTGGCGAAGCTTAAGAATGAGCGCTTCTCGGATAAGGTAGAAGAACCGGACCGCACCTGGCTGGCACTGGCGGCCTATAACGTCGGGCGTGGCCACCTGCATGATGCCCAGCGGCTGGCGCGGGAACAGGACCTCAATCCGCACCGCTGGGGCGACGTCAAGCAGGTATTACCCCTGCTTTCGAAGAAGTTCATTTACCAGAATCTCAAATACGGTTATGCGCGAGGTTACGAGCCGGTGCGTTATGTCCAGAGGATTCGCGAGTATCAGCATATCCTGGAAAATGAGATTGAGGTGTTGTCAGTCGAGCCGCCGGATCCCGAATAACAGGGCATGCATCCCGCCCATGTGTCCGGGACTGGCTGATGTCGACTTTTTTTACATCATTGTTGGAAAACACCGGCAGCACCTGCCAGATCATGGACTAACCCTCTATGTTCCCTGCATTTATTTTTTATGGCCTCAGAATTGCTTTCAGAGGAAGAGACATTCAATTTCATGCAGAGGAAGCAGTCCATGAAAGCTACAGCATTCACCCGCAAAGGTCTTTTCTTCGGTGCGCTTTTGCTCGCCGCCGGTACCACAAACGCCAACCTGATTGGTAATGGCAGTTTCGAGAATCCCAATATCGCACCGGGCACCTGGGAATATTTTGAAGGCGCGGACACTGTTGATGTGCCGGATTGGGAAGGCAACAGCATCGAAATCTGGGATAGCGGCATGGTCAGTTTTGAGGCCAAAGAGGGCGATCAGTTCGCCGAACTGAATGCTCACCCCGACCTTGGTTCAGATTTCGGTATCTACCAGGACTTCAGTACTGTCACCGGGCAATGGTATGACCTCTCGTTTGCATACCGTGCTCGCGTAAACAGCCTCGAAGTTTTCAGCGTCGCGGTTACTGACATGATCATCAACAACCTGAGCGAAACAATGGATGACCATACCACGTCAGGTTGGTCGATCTATGAAGGATCGTTTAAGGCGACCTCTGTCAGCTCACGCCTGAAGTTCGCCAGTGTCGCCCCGGACGGAACACTCGGCAACTTTCTGGATGACGTATCCGTGACAGCCTCGGTGCCTGAGCCCGGCACCCTCGCGCTGCTCGGACTCGGTCTGGCGGGCCTTGGTATCTCAGCGCGTCGTCGATAAGTTGCCCCCTTTAGCGGGCGCGGCGACATCCCTGAGAGCGCGCCCATCACGCTGACGCCATTTGGTTTCATCACGGGCCGGTCATTATGAACGGCCCGTTCACCTCCCACGAACCGTCTCCCTGCAGCCTCATTCAGGGGTCATCCTTTTGCTTGAGCCAATCTGCCACACAGACGTGCCCTTTATGGGAAAACCCTACTGAATGCGGCGGGGGATTCGCTGACTGGAATCGTTTGTGAATGCGGGGCCATCGATTATTCTGGCTACTTGAGCCCCCTTCCCGAGTAACGCGATGAAACAATGGTCAAGAGCAACCCTGCAGGAACATCGTTCAGCGCTCACCGCTGCATTGATTCTGCTGGGCGTGATTCTCTGGATGCTCTCGGGCACGCTCCGGGATTCGACATCCCAGATTGAGCCGTCGGTGTCGGACAAGGCCGATAACCACATGTCCGTGCGTGTCCTGGAGTCCACCAACCAGACCATTCGGGACCAGATCATCATCAGTGGTCGAACGCTGGCCGACCGATCGGTGGCTGTGAAAGCGGAAACCGACGGCGTTGTTCAGAAACTCCATTTCGAGCGCGGCGATCGGGTGAACGAAGGCGATATGCTGGTTGAGCTGGCCATGGAAGATCGCGAAGCTCGCTTGCTCGAGGCGCGCTCCCTGGTGGAGCAGCGTGAGATCGAGTATCGCGGCGCGCAGTCGTTGCGACAGAAGGACTCGATTGCAGAGAACGAGCTGGCCCGGGCAAAAGCAGCGCTGGAGTCGGCGCGGGCTCAGCTCAGGATGGCGCTGGAGGAAGCCAGGCGCACGCGCCTGAAAGCGCCCATTGAAGGTGTTGTGGAAACCCGGGACGTTGAGGTGGGCGATTTCCTGAACCGCGGCGCACCCGTGACCACCCTTGTGGATCTGAACCCGATCCGTGTGAAAGGCTCTCTGTCGGAACGCTATCTGAATCGCATCGAGCCCGGAAGCCCTGCCACCGTGACACTGATCAATGGCTCCGAGCACGAGGGCGAGGTGGCCTTTGTCGGGCGTGTCGCCAGTCCAAAAACCCGGACCTTCCCGGTTGAAGTGGTTATCGACAACCCCGAGGGGGACATCATTGAAGGGCTTACCGCCGAAGTCACCCTCTCTGCGGGAACCGTGGTCGCCCACCGTCTGCCTTCGTCAATATTGACTCTGGCGGATGACGGCACACTCGGCGTTAAGGGGGTGAGCGACAACAGCGAGGTCGTCTTTTACCCGGTGGAGGTTGTGCGTGACACGCCCGAGGGCGTGTGGCTCACCGGACTCCCCGAGACGGTCCAGCTCATCGTCGTGGGGCAGGAATTCGTCAGTGCCGGTCAGAAGGTTGAAACCGTGCCCTATGAAAGCTTGGCTGCGCCAGGAGCATCGGGATGAGCGGCTGGATTGAATGGCTGTTCACCCGCCACCGGGCCGTATTATCCGCACTGGCGCTCTTGTTGATTGCAGGGACCTGGGCCTACACCGATATCGCCAAGGAGGCGGAGCCGGATGTGGACATTCCCTTCATCTTCGTTCATCTGGGCCTGGAGGGGGTATCACCCGAGGATGCCGAGCGCCTGCTGATCCGGCCCATGGAGGTGGAGCTGCGTGGCATTGATGGGCTGAAGGAAATGCAGGCGACCGCCACCGAAGGCGGTGGTCAGATCGTGCTGGAATTCGACGCCGGTTTTAATGCTGATGCGGTGCTCCAGGACGTTAAGGATGCTGTCGACAAAGCCGAGCCGGAACTCCCTGCCAATGCCGACGACCCGGTGGTCGAGGAGATCAACACCAGTATCTTCCCGGTGTTGCTGGTCACACTCGCTGGCGATCTGCCGGAACGAACGCTTCAGCAGCTAGCCCGCACCACCCGGGATGAAATCGAGTCCATCACCAGCGTGCTGGATGTGACCATCGCCGGTGAGCGCGAGGAGGTGGTGGAGGTCATTGTCGATCCACTGAAAGTGGAAAGCTACGGCTTACAGGTCGGCGAGATCATCCAGTACCTGAGTCGCTCCAATCGGCTCGTGGCCACGGGGAATCTGGATACCGGGGAAGGGCGCTTCGCGATCAAGGTGCCGGGGCTGTTCGAGACCGCTGAGGACGTGCTCAACATGCCGGTGAAGGTCGACGGCGATGCCGTCGTGCGATTTCGCGACATTGCTTCGGTCAAGCGGACCTTCAAGGACGCCGATGGGCATGCCCGCGTGGACGGCTTGCCGGCGGTGACGCTTGAGGTCACCAAGCGCACCGGTGAGAACGTGATCGATACAGTGGCGGCGGTGCGCGCCAGAGTTGATGCCCTGAAAGCCGACTGGCCTTCGAATCTGGTGGTCTCCTACAGCCAGGATCAGTCCGAGTTCATCGAGACGATGCTCACGGACCTGGAGAACCACGTTGTCAGCGCCGTGGTGCTGGTGATGGTTGTGGTTGTCGGCGTACTGGGGCTGCGCTCCGGGCTGCTGGTGGGCATTTCCATTCCGGGGTCCTTCCTGGCCAGCATTCTGGTGCTCCATCTGCTCGGTTATACCGTGAACATGGTGGTGCTGTTCGCGCTGATCCTGGCCATCGGGGTTCTGGTGGACGGTGCCATCATGGTGGTGGAGTACGCCGAACGCCACATGGCAGCCGGTGAAAGCCGCTACCGTGCCTATGTCCTGGCGGTGCGGCGCATGAGCAGCCCCATTGTGTCAGCCACCCTGACCACGCTGGCCGCCTTCGTGCCGATGCTGTTCTGGCCCGGGCTTGTGGGTGAGTTCATGCGCTACTTCCCCATCACCCTCATAACGACGCTGACAGCTTCCCTGCTGATGGCGCTGATCTTTGTGCCCACCCTTGGAGCCCATATGGGCAGGGCCGGTGCTGAAGCAGCATGGCAACGGCGCAACCTGCAGGCGGCTGAAAACGGCGACCTGAGTCAGATTACCGGCCCGGCTCGGCATTACCTCAGGGTGCTGGACAAAGCATTGGATCATCCGGGGCGCGTGCTGGGGCTTACCCTCGTGGGCCTGCTTGCTGCCTGGTTGCTCTACGGTGCTTTCGGTAAGGGCGTCGAATTCTTCCCCAAGGTGGAGCCGGATTTCGCGACCCTGATGGTCCATGCCAGGGGTAACCTCTCCGTTGAGCAGAAGGACGCTTTGGTTCGCGAAGTGGAGGCCGAAGTGCTCGCTTTCGATGAGGCTTTCGAGAGTGTCTACGCACGCACCGCCGGCGACAGTGGCTTCAGTTTCATGGGCGACGTGGCTGAAGATGTAATTGGACGTGTTTCCATCGAATTTGATGACTGGGACAAGCGCCCGCCCGCCAATGAGATCCTGCAGGCGATTCGCGAACGCACGGATCAGCTGGCCGGGGTTCAGGTCGAAGTGCGTAAGCTGGAGGCCGGCCCGCCCGTCGGGAAACCGGTTCAGTTACTGTTGAGCGCGAACAATCCGGGCCTCCTGCCAGAGGCGGTTGGAATCGTGAGCCAGCGTTTCAGGTCCCTGAAGGGACTGACGGACATCGAGGATGACCGCCCGTTGCCCGGGATCGAGTGGGAGCTGCAGGTGGATCGTGCCCAGGCGGCCAAGTTCGGGCTTGATGTCACCACCATTGGCAACGCTGCCCAGCTGGTCACCAATGGATTGCGCATCGGCAGCTATCGGCCCGACGACACGGATGAAGAGATCGACATTGTGGTGCGCTACCCCGAACGTTGGCGGACCCTGGACCAGCTGGATCAGCTCCGGGTTACCACGGCTGGCGGAGCGGTGCCCATCAGCAACTTCATCGAGCGCCGGGCCGAACCCAAGGTGGATAACCTGCGACGGGTGGACGCCGTTCGTGCCATGTCGGTGCGCGCGAATACCGCCCCCGGCGTGCTCGCCGACGATAAGGTCCGCGAGCTGCGCGACTGGCTTGCCACGGATCCGCTCCCGGACGGTGTCAGCTATGAGTTCAAGGGGGAGGATGAGGAGCAGCGTGCTGCTGAAGCGTTTCTTGTTCGTGCCCTTTTCGTCGCGCTTTTCCTGATGGCCGTGATTCTGGTGACCCAGTTCAACAGCTTCTTCAGCGCCGCCCTGGTGCTTTCCGCCGTGGTGGTCTCAACCATCGGGGCCTTCCTCGGGCTGCTGCTGACGAATCAGGCCTTCTCCATTGTCGTAACCGGTATGGGCATCATTGCGCTTGCCGGGGTTGTGGTGAACGACAACATCGTGCTGATTGATACCCACGACCGGCTCCAGAAGCGCGTCGCCGACCCACGGGAAGTCATACTGCGCACCGGCCTGCTGCGACTGCGCCCGGTGGTGCTGACCACCGTCACCACGATTCTGGGCCTGATGCCCATGATGCTGCGCGTGAATATTGACCTGTTTAACCGCGAAGTGGCCTTTGGGGCGCCCATTACCGAATGGTGGCTGAGTCTGGCCACGGCCATTGTGTTCGGGCTGGCCTTTGCGACGATCCTGACGCTGATTATTACGCCCTGTGCTCTGATGGCGCGGGTCAAACTGCGGCAACGCGCCTGGGGCTGAGCTCATGCTCGTTGATTAAATTGTGCGGTTCACCATCTCCGTTCAACCGCCGGTGTTGAACAGGTGGAAGTACTGCAGAAGGATCTCGTTGCCCATGGTTCTGCCGACCGCGTCGGCCGCGGCATTGTGGGGCGCCTCCAGGTCGCGGATGCGGTAGGAGAGGGTCCACTGGCTTTTGATGGGGTGGTTCCAGTACTGCAGCCCCAGGGTCAACGTGGAGAACCGCCGCTCCGGATGTCCCTGGTTGGCGAATTCATCCGCATCGAAGTCGTTGAGCCGGTTCAGGACGTCGTAGCGCGCCTGCAGCGCCAGCTTGTTGGGCTTTACGAACCAGGCGGCGTCCAGGTACCAGCCGTCGAACTCGTTGTCCTCGCCGGGGGCCATCCGCGGAGTGACGTCGCCGAGGTCCTCACCCGGGTTCGCGAAGGGCGGATTGGTGCCGTTGTAGACCATGCCGTTGCCGAAGACGTACTCCCCGGAGAAGCGCCAGGGCTGGCGGTAGTAGTGGAAGCCCAGGCCGTAGCGGTTGCGTTCGAACTCGTCGCCTTCGTCGATGGTGCCGTCCCCGCCGGCATCGAAGACCCGCTCCCCCTGCTGGCCCCAGGCGAAGAACTTGATGTCCTCCCGGCGCGGGTTGCCGCGGTGGACGCCGTCGAAGACGTAGGCAGCCTGGGCGCGCATGTAGAGGTCGCGGTTGTCGTCGTTGTCGCTGCGGTTGATGCCGTTGCCATTGCCCAGCCCGGCGGCCCAGGTGCCCTCCCAGTGCTCGGAGATCCGGAACTCGTCGAAGGCCATGGCGCCGATATCGCGGTAGGAGCTGATGGAGCCGTCGAAGCCTGATAATCCGGGATCTTCATCGCTCGGCCCCTTGTTGGCCCGAACGTACCGCTCCAGCACCTGCTGCCGGCTCACCTCCGAGAAGCTGATGTAGTCGTAGGCGGGAATTGCGCGCAGCCCCTCGTCCACCAGCGGCCACTGGAACTGGCCGATACGCAGGCTGACACCGGGCTCCCAGATGTCGTCGCTGCCGCCGCCAGCGAAATGGCGGAAGGTCATGGAGGCATCGGTGAGCTGGGGGCTGGGGCTGCCGCCGTCGGGGTCGGCCAGGCGGGTGATGCCGTTGTTGCCCCACTCGGTGAGGAAGAAGTAGTGGATGTCCTCGTCAGTATTGTTCAACGCTCCGCGCACGCCAACCCGAGCCTGGGAGAGGTTGAAGCCGGAGCTGCTGGAGCGGTCCGGGGAGAGAGTGTTGAAGATGGGGCGCTGACCGTTGGGTGCCTTGTCGCTGTCGTCGATGTCGCGGTAGGTCGGCTGGATGAAGCCGAAGACCGACATGGTCGGGGCGCCCTCGGGCGCCTCGGCGCTGTTGAGTACCAGCCAGTTGGCGGCGCCGGCTGGCGCGGTGACCAGGGCCAGCGCCGTCGCGAGCGCGATGCGCACGTGGGTGCCGTTCATGATGGATTCCTTGTGGCTGTTCGCGATCACATGTCCGGGTCGTTACTGCGTGCCCTCCCCAAGGGTGTGGCCGCGAACCTCCTGGTTGTAGAGGCAGGCGTGGTCATGCCACTTCTCTGCAGTGCTGGCCTTGTCGCCCTCCCAGCGGGGATCCTGGGGCCGCTCATGGCTGTTCATATAGGCGGACACGTCCCACGCCTCCTGGTCGGAGAGGGCGGCGTGCTTTTTCACGGGGTTGGCCTTGCCCAGGGGCATGTTGTACTTGATGAAACCGGCTGCGGTGTTGATGCGGTGCATGCCGGCGCCCCAGTTATAGGCCTTCTCGCCCCACAGAGGCGGGAAGATCTGCTTGCCGTCGGCGGTGAACTTGCCGCTGCCGTCCCCGGAGTGGCAGACGGCGCATTGGGCCTCGTAGATGGACTTCCCGCGGGAGATGGAGTAGCCGTCCTCCGGTTTCTCGACACTGCGGTAGCCACGCCCGGGCAGGTTCTCGCCGATGGGCGCGCCCCTGGCGGACCAGAACATGAATGACTGCATGTCTTTCAGGAGCTGACTGTCCGGCTTCGGCGGGCCGCCGGCCTCGGAGGCTCCAGCGTTCATCGAGTAGGTGAAGCAGCCGCGGATGCGCTCATCCATGGTATTCACGTGGTCGTTCTTGCCACGGTATTTGGGGTAGATCCCCCAGGCGCCCCACATGGGCGAGGAGTTGGCGGCCATGCCGCCACCCAGGTGGCAGTTGGCGCAGTTCTGGCCGTTGCCTACGTGGCGTTTGGCCTCCGGGTGCTGCAGCGTGTTGACGAAGGCCTCCATGCCGCTGCGTACGGCTTCGCCGAACTCACCCTCGGGCAGCTCGTCCATGCCGGGGTAGTCGAAGTAGCTCTCGCCCTTGGCCTCGGGCGCCTCTTCCAGCTCCACCTGCTTGGTGAGGGTCTCATCGTCCTGGGCGAGCGCCGAAGCGGGGATGAGAAGGGCGGCCGCCAGGAACAGCGCGGTGTGGCGGGCGAGCCCGATGGTATCCTGATGGGTCTTGTTCACGATGGCCTCCACGATGGCTATTCGGCGGACGGACGGGCGGGCTGCGAGGCGAACCAGGCGGCCACAGCCTTGATCTCTTCCTCGGTCAGGCGCTTGGCCACTGAGGCCATGAGGTCATTGGGGTCGTTCTGGCGGTTGCCGTCCTGCCACGCGGTAAACTGGTTCTCGATGTAGCTCGCGTGCTGCCCGGAAATGGCGGGAAAATCGGCACCCACGCCGTCACCACCGGGGCCATGACAGGCGACGCAGGAGGGAACCCCCTTGCGCCACAGGCCCTGCTGGGCAATAGCCTGGCCGCGTTCCAGAACGGACTTGGCGGCATCCGTGCCCGGCGCCTCTGCCGGCACTTCCATCTCGGCGTAGTATTCGGCCACCGCCCGGCGTTCCTCGGCGGAGAGGCCGCTGGCAATGGGCTTCATGGTGGCGTTGTCGCGCTCACCACTGGCCATGTCGTCGAGCTGCTTGGCGAGGTAGTCGGCATTCATGCCGGCCATGCGTGGCCAGCCGGCCGCGCCGTTGCCGCCCCCATCGGCTCCGTGGCAGGTGACGCAGGCAGCCGCGCCGTTGTCATTGCCCTCCTTCGCCAGTTTCTCGCCGAGATCGTTGGCTGCGGCTGTTGCCGGCGCCAGTGCGATGAGTAACAGCGCTGGCAGGGGCCCGAGTCGATGGCGACGTTGCATGCGCTCGCTCCTGGATGGGGTTCGGCTTTCCCGGTGCCTGACTGACCGGCCTTCTATTAGAATATTAATAGATTCTAATGCGCGGACTGTCAAATCAGAGCAGAGCAGGCATCTCCCCACGTCCCTGGGGGTACTGAACTGGATCCAGGGAGCTGGACCGCTTGCAGGTCACCTTTACTCTGGTGCAGGTCCGGGGTGTGGTGGGGCACGGGGTTGAATTCGCCCTCGCTCCCACGCATATCTCTGGTGCAGGGCATTCACAGTGATGCCATTTCTCCAGATGATGTTCCAGCCAACGGGAGGAAGCATGGAAAAGCGGGCATTCGGCAACACAGACATTCAGGTGACCCCCGTCGGGCTCGGCACCTGGGCCATTGGTGGCTGGATGTGGGGTGGTACGGACGAAGCCCAGTCCATCGATACCATTCACAGGGCCATCGACAAGGGGATCGGTCTGGTCGATACGGCGCCGGTTTACGGTTTCGGCCGCTCCGAGGAGATTGTGGGCAAGGCGCTGGCCGACGGTCGTCGGGATCAGGTGGCGCTGGCCACGAAAGTCGCCCTGAACTGGAACGATGATCACGATAAGGTCTGGCGGGACGCGAGTGCGTCGCGCATTGAACAGGAAGTAGACGATTCCCTCAGGCGTCTGCAGACGGACAGGATCGACATTTACCAGGTCCATTGGCCGGATCCGGAGACGCCCATGGAGGAGACCGCCCGGGCGCTGGAAAAGCTCTACCAGGCGGGGAAGATCCGCGCCATCGGTGTCAGCAACTTCACGCCGGCGCAGATGGACGAGTTGCAGAAAACCGTGCCCCTGCACAGCCTGCAGCCCCCCTATAACCTGTTTGAGCGGGACATCGAGCAGGAGACCCTTCCCTATTGCCGGGAAAACGGCATTGCGACCATCACCTACGGCGCCCTGTGCCGAGGCCTGCTGACGGGCAAGATGCGCGAGGATACCCAGTTCACCGGTGACGATCTGCGTAAGAACGATCCCAAGTTCCAGGGTGAACGCTATCGCCAGTACCTGAACGCCGTGGCGGAACTGGACCGGTTCGCCCGGGAGCGGTACCAGAAGAACGTCCTCGCGCTGGCGCTTCGCTGGCTGGTGGATCAGCCCGGTGTGACGACGGCGCTCTGGGGTGCCAGGAGACCGGAGCAGCTGGATCCGGTCGGTGAGATCGACGGCTGGTCGCTGGATAAGGAAGCGATGACTGCCATCGATGAGATCCTGGCCCGTTGCATTGATGATCCCGTTGGGCCCGAATTCATGGCGCCTCCGAGTCGGTAATGGGGGGTCTTCTTTGGCCGCGGGCTGGCCATTGGTATGGCACTGGTGGAGCAGGAAAACCTGTCCCGCCCCTGATATCTGCTTTATCCTGCGCCACCATCCCATGAGCCAAGGAACCTCCTACGTTGAGCCAGATGTCTTTTTCCACCCTGGGGCTGCAGCCGGCGCTGCTTGAGAGCCTGTCGTCGCTGGGCTACGAGACCATGACGCCGATCCAGGCTCAGAGCCTGCCGCCCATCCTGGCCGGGCAGGACGTCATCGGGCAGGGCAGGACCGGTTCGGGCAAGACCGCGGCCTTTGGTCTGGGGCTGTTGAGCCGGCTCAATGCCGAGCGCTTTCAGGTTCAGGCCCTGGTGCTTTGCCCCACGCGGGAGCTGGCGGACCAGGTAGCGCGGGAGATCCGCCGGCTTGCCCGGGCGACGGCCAACGTGAAGGTGCTGACCCTGTGCGGTGGCACGCCCATTGGGCCGCAGATCGGCTCGCTGGAGCATGGCGCCCACATCATCGTGGGCACGCCGGGGCGGATTGAGGATCATCTGCGCAAGCGCACCCTCGACCTGGGCCGACTGGAAACCCTGGTGCTGGATGAAGCGGACCGGATGTTCGACATGGGGTTCGAGTCCGCCCTTGAGGCGGTTTTCGGGAGTGTTCCGGGCAAGCGCCAGAACCTGCTGTTCAGCGCCACTTTCCCCGATGCGATCCAGGCCGTTGCGGAACGCCACATGCACAACCCGGTTCGCGTCCAGGTGGAGGAAAGCCACGACGACAGCAGTATCCGCCAGCACTTCATCCGCCTGCCGGATGAGCAGCAACGCATGACCGCGTTGCGCCTGCTCCTGCTGCAGCTCCGGCCGGCCTCTGCCGTGGTCTTCTGCAATACCAAGCGCGATACCCGGGATCTGGCGGATGAGCTCTGCCGGCACGGCTTTGATGCACTGGCCCTGCACGGGGATCTGGAGCAGAAGGAGCGCGACCAGACCCTGGTGCGCTTTGCGAACCAGAGCGCCTCGATCCTGGTGGCCACGGACGTGGCGGCCCGGGGGCTGGACATTGACGCGCTGGACGCGGTGTTCAACTACCACATCGCCCGCGACAGCGACGCCCACACGCACCGCATCGGCCGCACGGGCCGCGCCGGGGAGCAGGGCAGCGCCTACACCCTGTATACCGAGAAAGAGAGCCATAAGGTGGTCCGGCTGGAGGCCGAACTGGACCTGAGCATTGAGCCCGAGTCACTGCCGCCGTCTGAACGGCTTGAGGAGCGCGCCTACAAGGCGCCGATGGTGACGCTGCAGATTGATGGCGGCCGGAAGCAGAAGGTCCGCCCCGGCGATGTGCTCGGGGCCCTTACCGGCGATAGGGGGATTGCCGGTAAGCAGGTCGGTAAGATCGATATCGCCGAGAACTGGGCCTATGTGGCCGTAGCGCGCGACGCCGCCAAACCCGCCCTGCAGAAACTGCGTGACGGCAAACTGAAAGGTCGCTCATTCCGGGTCAGGGCGATCTGAATCCCGCGGGACAATCCCCAGCTGCCCGTTGACCTCATCCCGGATGGCCCGGTATCGCTCGGCGTTATGGATCAGCGTTTCCAGGTCGTCTTCAGGGAAGATCTCCTTGCGTTTCTTTTGCGCCTCTTCCGTCGAGAAGATGGATGGCAGCAGCTGTTCCAGGCAGCGCAGCATTACCTCGGGCGAGACCGAGGCACCCGGTGAGGCCCCCAGCAGCGTTCCATAGGTCTTATCCTCGGACACCACGATTTCGGTTCCCATCTGCAGGTCGCCGTCCTTGATGATCTGCACCCGCTGGCCGGCCTGGATGGGCTTCCAGTCGAACTTCTTACTCATACCGGGTGCGAACTGCTCCAGCTCCTCGAACATGCTCTTGCTGCCCTTGAAGGATTCGGAGAGCAGGTACTTCACCAGCGGGAAGTGTTCCATCGCCACGGAGAGAAGGCTGGGGATGTCGTGCACGCGCAGGGCCCGCAGGTAATCAAAGAAGCCGCGGCCTTTCTCGAGGATGGGATTGAACGAGGCGAAGGGGCCAAACAGCAGGTAATGCTTGCCCTCCACCACCCGCAGGTCCAGGTGCGGCACGGACATGGGCGGCGCGCCGACTTTCGCCTTACCGTAGGTTTTGGCGGTGTAACGTTTGGCCTCTTCCGCGCTGATCTCGGCCTGCAGGAAGCGCCCACCCACGGGGAATCCCGCGTAGCGGCTGCGGAACGGCAGGTGACTTTTCTTCAGCAGCGGGAAGGCGCCGCCGCCGGCACCGACGAACAGCACATCGGCTTTGTACTGCACGGGCTCTCCGTGGCGATACGCTTCGACGAGCCAGCTCCCTGTGGGACTGCGGTGGGCCCGCTTCACATGCACCCCGTGTTCAATGGTCACACCGAGGTCCTGTACCAGGTGGCTCGCGATCTGGCTGGTCAGGGCGCCAAAATTGATGTCCGTGCCGGTTTCAACAACGGTGGCCGCCATTTTTTCGTGGCGGGGCCGGTCTTCCATGGTGTAGGGAATCCAGCGCTTGATCTCATCAAAGTCTTCCGAGTAGCGCATCTGCTCAAAGAAATGATGCGCGGACATGTCCCGGTGGCGCAGCTTTAAAAGATCAATGGCCTGGGATGGGACGATGGTGCAGTGTTTGGTTTGATTGATGAACGTTCTGGGGTCGTTGATGATGCCCTGCCTGACCAGGTATGCCCAGTACTGTTTGGCGACATTGAACTGCGCGTGAATCTTCAGGGCTTTATCGACCGAGATGACTTCTTCGTCGACCGGTGTGTAGTTGAGTTCGCAGTTCGCTTCGTGGCCGGTGCCGGCGTTGTTGAAGGCGGACGAATTGCCCGCTCCCACACTGTCCGTCCGTTCCAGAATCGTGATGTCGAGTTCGGGGGCCATTTCCTTTGCCAGGGCGGCAAAAGTGGTTCCCATGATCCCCGCGCCGATGACGATTACGTTCATAATATCTGCCCGTCCGCGTATCCGGTGGCGCGTGGCGCCACCCGGTTTCCAGAATGAATCTAACACGGCCATGGTATGCCGTGAATGAAGGTTTTGAACGCCCGCGTCAGGGGGCGAGCGTCAGGGTCAATCCCTGGTCGGGGTTGATGCGCCCTTCCAGGGTATCCTCATACGCCTGGGCCACAGCCTCAGCGCCGCGCACGTCACGGATTGTCATCCAGCCTTCCATGGACGCAACCAAAGGCGCCCAGAGGCCTGCAAAACGCTGCATGAGCGCGGCTGTGCCGTATTCCCCGGCGGCCTGTTCCCAGTATTTGGGCGCGAAAAACAGCTCCGGTTTGGGGCCGGGCAGGCCCTTGCCGCCACCGCGCTGGTCCCAGTGGGAGGCGCCCACCAGTGAGCTGAACTGCAGCTGGTCGCCGAAGTGCTCATGCAGGCGGCCAAGCACCTGGCCGTTGCCGGCGAAGTCCACGGAGACGCTGGCCTGGTCGGCATCCAGCGTCTCCAGTTCATCATAGGGCACCACCCGGTCGTAATAGCCCAGCCGGCGCACGAATCCGGCATGGCCGGGGGAGGTCAGGGCGGTCAGGACCCTGGGCCCGCCGCGCGTCTCACGCTGATGGTTGAGCATGAACGCCAGCCCCAGCGCTGTCTTGCTGGAGGCACTGGTCAGGATCACCTGCTCCGCCTCAAAAAAGGTCTGCCGGGCCAGGAAGTCGTCCAGCAGGAAGGAGGTGACCAGAAGCGGGCGCAGCAGCATCTGGAAGGCTTCGTGTTCCGGCCGGTAGGCCGGGTCGTTGGCGGTGAACACGTACTGGTTGTAGATGCCCGGAAGGTCCTGGCGATGGGCGGCGATGTCAGTGAAGCCACTCTTGCTGACACGCCCCGGCTGCACCCTGAGCTGGCGCGCCATGGGCAGGTAACCGTAGATCCGTGTGCCTTCCGTCACGTCCGGATGCCGTGATGCGGCCACATCGGCGAAGCCCCAGACCGGGATCTGGCCCCACGGCTTCTCGACGGGGAAGAAATCCCAGTAGTGAAATGCATCGCCCAAGGCGGCGTAGGTGATGTTGTTGGCGGTGAAGGAGAACCGGTCAATGGCCAGCAGTACCTCGCCCTCGGCCAGCTCCTCGGGCTGGATGGGATCCTGTTCCAGAACACTGTGTTTGTGGAGGTTCTCGCGGTTGACCACAAAGGTGGTATTGGAAGAAAGGGTCATGGGTGTACCTTCATGGGTCAGTCGACAGTAGCAGTCCTGTATTGTTAGCAACCACTTTACTGATCTTCGCGGGGAAGACCCAATGCAGTTTTGCATGGATCGGTATTGTCTGGCTGTGGTCCTCCTTGGCCATTTGAGCTTGGAGTTGTAGATTGCAGGCAGTGAACTGTCGAAATGAGTGCCGGAAATAGGGGCCATGCCATGCGGATTGGGTTTATCGGAATCGGGGCCATGGGGAATCCCATGGCAAAAAACCTCATCGATGCGGGCTTTGATGTCACCGTCTGGAATCGTTCCGGTGAAAAATGCCAGCCACTGGTAGCCGCCGGTGCCAGGCAGGCCGAGTCGCCCGCGGAATGTGCCACGGCCGATGTTCTTATAACCATGCTGGCCGACGATGCGGCGCTCGATGCCGTACTGCGGGAGCATGATCTGATCGGGGCCATGGCTGCGAAGACCGTGCATGTGAATATGGCCACGGTTTCAACAGCGACCGCCGTTGAGCTGGCGCAACGTCACGCCTCTGCCGGAAAAGCCTATGTGGCGGCACCAGTGCTCGGACGGCCGGATCTGGCAGCGGCTGCCAAGCTCAACATCGTGGCCGCGGGGCCTGCTGATGCGATTGAGCAGGCACGACCTGCGCTGGGCAGGATCGGGGCGAAAGTCTGGCCCTGTGGTGACGAGCCGGTTCGCGCCAATGCCATCAAGCTCGCCACCAATACCATGCTGGTTTCAGCGGTCGAGTCCATGGCTGAAGCCACGGCCATGACAGCGGCCCACGGGATCGAGCCGGGCGATTTTCTGGAGATCATTACCAGTTCCATCTTCAGCTGCCCTGCTTACCTGGGGTATGCCCCGGCAATGGAGAAACGGGATTACGACAACCCCCAGGGCTTCAAGCTGAGGCTTGGTGCCAAGGACATTGACCTGGCACTGACCGCAGCACATGCCGGCAATGTGCCCATGCCCATGAGCGCGACGGCGCGGGAGCGGCTGACCGAGGCCATGGCGGCAGGCGACGGGGATAAGGACCTGTCAGTGCTGGCTGAGACGGCGCGGCGCAGAGCGAATGTATAACGAGTTTTTCGGGTTCCGCGAGTCGCCGTTCACGATCGCGCCCGACCCCCGCTATCTCTACCTCAGCGAGCGCCACAAGGAGGCGCTGGCGCATCTGTTGTATGGCGTTTCCGGGCAGGGCGGATTCGTGGTGCTGACCGGGGAGGTGGGCACCGGGAAGACGACCCTGTGCCGGCGGTTCCTGGAAGAGATTCCGGAGAATGTGGATATCGCCCTGGTGTTCAATCCGAAGGTCAGTGCCCGGGAGCTCCTGGCCACCATTGGCCGCGAGCTGGGCCTTCCGGAAGTCAGCCGGTACTCGACCATGGAGATGATCAACCAGCTCAACGATTACCTCCTGAAGGCCCATGCTGAGGGCCGGCATACGCTGGTGGTGATCGATGAGGCCCAGAACCTCTCGGCGGACGTTCTGGAGCAGGTGCGACTGCTGACGAACCTGGAAACCTCGGAGAAGAAGCTGGTCCAGATCGCCCTTCTGGGTCAGCCGGAGCTGGCCACCCTGCTGGACAGCCCCCGCCTCCGCCAGCTTTCCCAGCGCATCACCGCGCGCTACCACCTGGATCAGTTGAGCCGCAGGGAGACCTGTAACTACATTGCCTACCGTCTGTCCGTTGCGGGCCAGAAAGGCACGATTTTCAGCCGGCGTGCGCTGGCGGCGGTTTACCGGCACAGCCATGGCATTCCCCGGCTGATCAACCTGATCTGCGACCGCAGTCTGCTGGGCGCCTATACCCGCAATTCCCTGACGGTGAACGCGGCCACCGTTCGCCGAGCGGCGCGGGAGGTTCGTGGTGATGAGCGTGCGGGGCGTTCCCGCCTGGGCTGGTTCAGGCGAGGGGCTTCCCAGTTCAGGCTGGGCGTTGGTGTGTTTGTGCTGACGGTGGCGGCGGGCCTGATGCTTGCCGAGGGCGGGCCCGAGAGCCCGGCGGTCGATGAAGGCGATGCCGCAGGCGAAGGGCGTGTTGAGCGAGAAACCGGTCCCGGCACCAACCAGCAGGAAGCGGGCCTTTCCCTTGGCTCGCTGAGCTCCGATGCTTCACGCACCCGGGCCTATAAGACCCTGTTCGATGTCTGGGGTTATGATTACCGCCCGAGTGAGCACGGCCAGGCCTGTGACTGGGGCCAGACCCGCGGGCTGGGGTGCCTGCACCGGCAGGGTAACTGGAGCCGTCTGGCGGTACTCGACCGGCCTGCCGTTCTGGAACTGATCAATCAGCAGGGAGAGCCGGTGTCGGTGGTTCTGCTGGCGCTGGAGCCTGGCCGGGCACGCTTGGAGGTGGGAGGCGAACGGCAGTGGGTTTCCCGTGAAGCCGTGGAAACGGTCTGGTTCGGTGGCTACTCGCTGCTGTGGCGTGTACCACCGTGGGAGTCCCGGCTGATCGAGCCCGGCAGCACCCGGAACCGTGAGCTCTGGCTGAAGCAGGCCCTGAGCAGGGCGGAGGAGGCGCTGTCCCTGGAGCCCGGCGCGCCCGGTGATGCGCTTGAGCCGCGGATCACGGCCTTCCAGCGCCGCGAGGGGCTGCGGACGGATGGGGTTATCGGCCCCCTGACGATCATCCGCCTGAATCACTACATGGGGCGTTCCGTTCCGACGCTTTCCCGTGCATCATCCGATCCGTTGTCAGGCTGAGGCAGTCCCATGTCCTATATCCTGGATGCCCTGAAAAAATCCGAGGCCGAACGTTCCAATACGGAACCGGGTGAGGCCGGTCACCGGGTATCCTTCGCGTCCACGCCAGGCAAACAGCGCGAGCTCTGGCCCTACCTGCTGGCGCTGGCCCTGATGGCCAACGCCGCCGTGGTGGCCTATCTGGTCTGGCCTGAATACGCTCCCGAAGACGAGGCCGCGGTGCCTGAGCATGTGGCGCCGGTACAGAGCCCCCGGCCCGCGGAAGAGACAACGGCAGAGCAACCAACGAAGTCCGCCATGGAATCGACCGCCCCCTCCTCCGGGGCGCCGGACCAGAACCCGCCAGATAACGACTCCTCCCCGGACCGCACGGCGGATGCCCCAGAGGAAGAGGTGCCATCGATCCATGACATGCCCCGCTCAGTCCAACAGCGCGTGCCGGAGATGACGTTCAACGGCCATGTCTGGTCCTCCAGGGCCTCCTCCCGGAGCGTGATGATCAATAACCGGTTGCTGCGCGAAGGTGCCCGTTTCCAGGGGCTGGTCATTGAGAAAATCACCACCGCCGGCGTGGTTTTCCGGCTGGATGGGCACGTCTTCGAGATCGATATCGTGAGGGACTGGCAGGGAGGCTCCTGAGGCGTTACTGCTGGCGGCTTTTCGGTCCGGCCTACTTGCGGATCGCTGGATCCTTGGCGCACTCTGGCAGTCCATTCCCCTTCTGGAGCCCTTCATGCGCGTTTTCGCCAACCCGGTCGGTGCCGGCTCGCTCTGGTTCGATAACCTCGCCACGGCCGATGGTACGCCAGTCGCCTATGATCCCCAGGCGCGGGCGTTTCTACCAATGCCGCCGTTCTGCGCCAACCGGGACCGCATCGGCTGCAACTGGATCGCGCCTGAGAAAGGGGCTTTCTGCCGCTCCTGCGCCATGACCGAGCTGGCGCCTGATCCTTCCATTCCCAATGCCATCCCCAACTGGGCGCAGACCGAGGCGGCCAAGCGCTGGGTGCTGGATAACCTGGGGCGCTGGCACTGGTTCCGACCCGAGGACCCGGGGGCACGGCCTGCGTTCCATCTGATTGCCGAAGGGGCGACCCCCGCTCCCATGGGGCATGCCGGCGGTGTGGTGACCATCAGTGTGGCGGAGGTCGATCCGGTGCTGGTCACCACCCGCCGGGAGGCACTGGACGAGCCCTACCGCACCATGATCGGCCACATGCGCCATGAGATCGCCCACATGCTGTGGTGGCGGCTGAGTCTGCGCGAGGATTTCCTCGATGCATTCCGGGCCATGTTCGGTGACGAACGCATCGATTACCCGGCCGCCCTTCAGTATCACTACGAGAATGGCCCGCCGGCGGAGTGGAAGCAGTACTACCTCACCAGCTACGCCTCCGCCCACCCGCATGAGGACTGGGCGGAAACGGCGGCGCACCTGCTGCATCTGACGGACATCGCTGACAGTTTCGTGGCAACCGGGCTGTCATCGCCGCAGATTCCCCATCCCGGCTGGGATCCTTACTCGGAGCCGGACGCGGAGCGCCTGATCAACATCGCCGCGTCGCTCACGGTGGGGGTCAATCACGTGAACCGTTCCATGGGGCTGTCGGACATCTACCCCTTCGTGCTCTCGGATCACGCCCGCCAGAAGATGGCCTTCGTGCACAACTGGCTGCGTCGTGGCGCCCAGGGGCTCTGAAGCCAGTGTCCTTCGGCCTCCAATAATTGTTACTGTATCGCGCCTGAGGGCGCGATCACCCGCCAAGCCTCTGCACCCGCTCCACCCAACAACCCGGTACCGTTCATGGAAATCAAGGTCAACTTCCTCGAAAACCGCCGTCTTGAGGCGAAATTCGACGATTTCAGCGTAATATCCGATCAGCCCGCACGTTATAAGGGCGATGGCTCGGCCCCTGGCCCCTTTGATTTCTTCCTGGCGTCCTCGGCACTGTGTGCCGCCCATTTCATCCGGGTCTACTGCCTGGCGCGTGATATTCCCACCGAGAAGATCCGCCTGTCCCAGAACAACATCGTGGATCCTGAGGATCGCTACAGCCAGATCTTCCGGATCCAGGTGGAGCTGCCGGAGGACCTGTCCGAGAAGGACCGCAAGGGCATCCTGCGTTCCGCGGAGCGGTGCACTGTGAAACGGGTGGTGCAGAACGATCCCACGTTTGAGATCGAGGCCGTGGATAACCTGGATGAGGATGCCCAGGCGCTGCTGACCATCCAGCCGGACGGGGAGCGGACCCGCATCCCGGGCAAGGACCTGCCCCTGGAGGACACCATTGCCAACATCACCGGCATCCTGGAAAAGCTGGGCATGCAGATCGAAGTGGGCTCCTGGCGCAACGTCGTGCCCAACGTCTGGTCCCTGCATATCCGGGATGCCGCTTCGCCCATGTGCTTCACCAACGGCAAGGGGGCCACCAAGGAAAGCGCCCTCTGCTCAGCATTGGGGGAGTTCATCGAACGGCTGAGCTGTAACTTCTTCTACAACGATTTCTACTGGGGCGAGGCGATTGCCAGCAGTGACTTTGTCCACCGCCCGGATGAACGCTGGTTCCCGCTGCGCTCCGATGACCTTTTGCCGGAAGGCCTTCTGGACGAGCACTGCCGCGCCATCTATGACCCCGATGGCGAACTCTGCGGCTCCCACCTGATCGATACCAACTCCGGGCGGCGTGACCGGGGTATTGTGGCCATGCCGTTCGTGCGCCAGTCGGATGGCGAGACGGTGTACTTCCCGTCCAACCTGATCGAGAATCTGTTCCTGAGCAACGGCATGAGCGCGGGCAATACCCGCCATGAGGCCCAGGTCCAGTGCCTTTCCGAGATCCTTGAGCGGGCGGTGAAGAAGGAGATCATCGAACAGGAGATGGCACTGCCGGAAATCCCCCAGGAAGTGCTCGCGAAGTACCCGCATATCCAGGAAGGCATTGAGGCGCTGGAGGCCCGGGGCTTTCCGGTGGTGGTCAGGGATGCCTCGCTGGGCGGCCGTTACCCGGTGGCCTGCGTCACGCTGATGAACCCCCAGACCTGTGGTGTCTTTGCCTCCTTCGGGGCGCACCCCAGCTTCGAGGTGGCCCTGGAACGCAGCCTGACGGAACTGCTCCAGGGGCGCAGCCTTGAAGGCATGGATGACCTGCCGTTGCCGACCTTCAATTCCATGGCCGTCACCGAGCCCAACAACTTTGTGGAACACTTCATCGATTCCAGTGGTGTGGTGTCCTGGCGCTTTTTCAGTGCCCGCTCGGATTACGCGTTCTGTGAATGGGATTTCTCCGGGACCAGCGGGGAAGAAGCCGACCACCTCTTCGGCATCCTCCGGGACATGGGCAAGGAAGTGTACGTGGCCATGTACGAGGAACTCGGGCTGCCGGCGTGCCGGATTCTTGTGCCGGACTACTCGGAGATCTACCCGGTGGAGGACCTGGTCTGGGACAACACCAACATGGCACTGGATTTCCGCGAGGATATCCTGAACCTGCACCGGTTGCAGGACGACCAGCTGCGGGCGCTGGTGGAGCGCCTGGATGACAGCGACATTGATATCTATACCGGCATCGGCACCCTGATCGGAGTGATGTTCGATGAGCACAGTGTCTGGGGGCAGCTCACCATTCTGGAACTCAAGCTGTTGATCCATCTGGCGTTGCAGGAGCATGAGGAGGCGCTGGATCTGGTGGAGATGTTCCTCCAGTTCAACGACAACCACGTCACCCGCAACCTGTTCTTCCGCGCGGTCCAGGCGGTGCTGGAAATCACCCTGGATGATGAGCTGTCACTGGCGGATTACCGGTACAGCCTTGGGCGGATGTTTGGTGAGGACACCATGGCGGCGGCGGTCGGTTCGGTGGACGGCAGCGTCCGCTTCCACGGGGTGACGCCAACGAACACGCAGCTGGAAGGCCTGGAAAAACACCAGCGGATGCTGGAGAGCTATCGCAAGCTGCACGCAGCGCGGGCCAGCGGCGGTGTTCAGTCAGGCGTCAGCCAGCCAGGTGCTGCCCAAGGCTCTGCCACAGCCCAACGCCACTGATGGTCAGCAGTACGCCACCCAGTACCCGGTAGAAGATTGGCGTTTCCGCTTTCAGGATGCGGTCGTGCGCGTAGAGCCCGAGGACGTGGCCGAGTGCGGCGCAGGGCAGGAGCCAGGTGTGGTGGATCAGCTGGAGATCCACCCCGGCGTAGATGAAAGCGGCCATCTTGATGGTGACCAGAATGAACCAGAGCGCGAACAGCGTATCGCGCAGTTGATGGCGCTCAAGATGCTGCGCGGCCACCGCGATGATCAGTGGCGCGCCGATGAGTGAGGTGCCGCTGATGTAGCCGCCCAGCACCAGGAACACCACATCCAGGGCCCGGCTGTTGCTCCGGAAGGGGCGGTTGAGCAGGTAGGACAGCGAGTAGACCGAGACAATCCCGAAAATGATCAGGCTCATGATCGTATTGGGCAGGGTAATCAGCCCCAGGACCCCGATGATCTTGGGCACGATCATGATCGCCAGTATCCGCCCCAGGTACCGCCAGTTCACTGTGCCTCCGTGGCTCTCCGGCGCGTTAAGGGCAGCGGCCCGGTTGTTCCGGGCGATGGTCAGGGAGGCGAAGACCAGTAGCTGCACGGAGATGATCGGCAGGAAGACCAGCGGCTCATTGTGGACCAGCAGCAGGAAGGGGAGTGAGAGCACGGCTCCGCCGAAGCCCAGCCCGGACCGGACGAACCCGCTCCAGACGAAAATCAGCGCGATCAGCCCGTACTGCAGTGTGGTCAGCTCAGCCATGGTTCTCTCGGGTCAGGCAATGGGAAAGGGCGCATTGTAAAGAAAGATCGTGCTCAATGGGGGCTGCAGCAGTGGACTATGATGCACGGGTGTTGGCTGAGAGAATGGCGATCCCAACACTGCGACCCCGAGTGACACCATGACCCAGCGCCAGCCCGCCAACGTCCACCAGATGCGCATCGGTGACTTCGTCCTGACAACCCTGCTTGATGCCCAGATGGAGGGCAGCTTCGGGCTGATCCAGTCCATCAGCGAGGAGGAGGTCCAGCGCCTGCACACGGAAAGCCGCCGCCCCACGCCGCCCCGGGTCACCCTGAACGCTTACCTGCTCCAGGGCCGTGACCGGATCGTCCTGGTCGATACCGGTATCGGGGCTTTTGCCGGGGATGCCGGTCCCTACCTGATGGAGGGGCTGGAGCGCATCGGCGTAAAGCCAGCTGAAATCGATACCATCCTGATCACCCACATGCACCCGGATCACGTCGGTGGACTGATCGATACGCAGGATCAGCCGGTCTTCCCGGACGCGGCGATTCTGGTTCCGGCCGGTGAGCTGGACTACTGGGGTGGCGACATTCCGGAAGACGCCTCCGGCATGCTGACGAACCAGTTCCACGCGGCGCACCGCGTACTCGCCGCCATGGGCTCCCGGATGCAGCGCCTGGAGGGCACGGATGTGCTGCCGGGCATCACGCGTGTACCGCTGCCGGGCCATACGCCGGACCATTCCGGCTATCGTGTGGTCTCCGGTGAGGACCGGGTGCTGCTCTGGACGGACATCGTCCACCTGCCGCACATCCAGTTCCCGCGCCCGGATGCCACGGTCGCCTTTGATGTGGATCCGGACCAGGCCGCGGCCACCCGGCAGCGGATCATGGCCGAGGTGGCTGAGTCCGGGGAGCTGGTCGGCGGTCATCACGTCGACTTCCCCGGGGTGGGCTACGTCGCCGTGGACGGAAAGGGCTACCGCTTCCTGCCCCACGTCTGGCAGCCGCTGGTGTAACGTTCTGTTGGCGGTCTGAACTCTTCCTGCCGCAGCCGCGTAAAAGGCCACAGGTTCAGTAAACAGCCAGTGTAAAGGCAGGTGATCCAGTGGCTTCAACAGAGACCGGAAGCAAGCACCCGGTTAGCGATACAGGGCACAGTGATGCCGCGCTTGCGGCGCGCATGGCGGCGATCGAGTCGTCCATCGCTAAGATCGAATTCACGCCGGATGGCATCATTGCGGACGTCAACGATCATTTCCTGAGCGCCGTGGGTTACCAGGCCGACGAGGTGCTGGGGGCGCATCACCGGATCTTCTGCGATGCGGATTACATCGAATCCCGGGCGTACCGTGAGTTCTGGAAGCAGCTGCGTTCCGGACAATCGCACAAGGGCACCTTCCCGCGCGTGACGGCCAACGGTGATCGGATCTGGCTGGATGCGACCTATTTCCCCATTCTGGATGATCAGGGGCGCGTTAGCCGGATCATGAAGATCGCATCGGATGTGACCGAGGAACATGAACTGCTCATGGACCAGCAGGCCGTGTTCGATGCCATCAACCGTTCCATGGCGGTGATCGAGTTCCTCCCGGACGGCACCATCCTCCAGGCCAATGACAACTTCCTGAATGTGATCGGCTATCGCGCCCAGGACGTGGAAGGGCGCCATCACCGGATCTTCTGCTTTGATGCCTTCTACGAGCAGAATCCGGATTTCTGGGAGCGTCTGGGCAACGGCGAGTTCATGACAGGCCAGTTTGAGCGGCGCCGGGCGGACGGCAGCAAGGTCTGGCTGGAAGCCTCCTACAACCCGGTTCTGGACGAAGCCGGCAACACCCTGAAGGTGGTCAAGTTCGCCAGTGACATCACGGCGTACATGGAGCAGTCCCTGCGTACCCAGGAGGCGGCGTCGGTGGCCTCTTCAACCGCCTCGGAAACGGCGGACATCGCCCGGCGGGCCGGCGAATCCCTGAACCAGTCCCTGGAGACATCCACCCAGATCGACGACGGCGTTGCACGGGTCAGGAGTGTGGTTGAGCAGCTCAACCAGAAGACCGAAAGCATTGAGGAGATGGTGACCACTATCTCCGGTGTGGCCGAGCAGACCAAGATGCTGGCGCTGAATGCTGCGGTTGAGGCGGCACGGGCTGGAGAACACGGGCGTGGCTTCGGCGTGGTGGCCGAGGAGGTGCGCAAGCTCGCCTTCAACTCCCGCGAGGCGAGCCGTGATATCTCGGGCGTGATCAACTCCATTGTGGAGCTGTCGTCGGACGTTGAGAAACAGATCGACCGCGTGGGCACCGTCGCCACCGAGGGTCGCAGCCAGATGAACGACGCCGTCGCCATCGTTGACGATATCCGCAGTGGCGCCCAGCGCGTGCTGGATGCCGTCGAGGGCATCAACCGGGGCCAGTAGAACTCCGGATGCTATCCGCCCCCTTTTCGTGTATGATGCCGCGCTTTTAACGGAGCCGGCTCAGCCCCCTCCGTTCCCTTCCTAGGATCAGGCTGTACCATGTACGAAAAGATAAAGTTGGGTTGGTTCTCCAACCTCAAGGGCGATGTACTGTCGGGCATCGTCGTGGCCCTCGCGTTGATTCCCGAGGCGATTGCCTTCTCCATCATTGCTGGTGTGGATCCCAAGGTGGGGCTCTACGCCTCCTTTGCCATCTGTGTGGTGATCGCCTTCACGGGCGGGCGCCCCGGGATGATCTCGGCGGCCACCGGGGCCATGGCCCTGCTGATGGTCACGCTGGTGAAAGAGCACGGGCTGGAGTACCTTCTGGCGGCCACGCTGCTCACCGGTGTGCTTCAGATTGTCGCCGGTTATCTCAAGCTCGCCGACCTGATGCGCTTTGTCTCGCGCTCGGTGGTGACCGGCTTCGTCAACGCCCTGGCGATACTGATCTTCATGGCCCAGCTGCCGGAGCTCACGGACGTCACCTGGCACGTCTACGCCATGACCGCGGCCGGCCTCGCCATCATCTACGGCTTTCCCTGGTTGCCCAGCATCGGCCGCACCATTCCCTCGCCGCTGGTGTGCATCGTGGTGCTGACCGCGGTCTACATGATCACCGGCATGGAGATCCGCAGTGTGGGTGACATGGGTGAGCTGCCGGACAGCCTGCCGGTCTTCCTGTGGCCGGACATCCCGCTCAACCTGGAAACCCTGACCATCATTTTCCCGACCGCGCTGATGCTGACGGTGGTGGGTCTGCTGGAATCGATGATGACCGCCACCATTGTGGATGACCTGACCGATACCGCGAGTGACAAGAACCGCGAGTGCCGGGGGCAGGGCATTGCCAACATCGGTTCTGGGCTGCTGGGTGGCATGGCTGGCTGCGCGATGATTGGTCAGTCGGTGATCAACATCAAGTCCGGCGGCCGCAGCCGCCTTTCCACCCTGTTTGCGGGGGTGGCACTTCTGATCATGGTGGTCTTTCTGGCGGACTGGGTGTCGCAGATCCCCATGGCGGCCCTGGTCGCGGTGATGATCATGGTGTCCATCGGCACCTTCAGCTGGGAATCCATCCGTGACCTGAAGAAACACCCCATGAGCACGAACATCGTGATGCTGGCGACGGTGGCGGTGACCGTGGGCACCCACAACCTGGCGATCGGTGTCTTCGTGGGCGTGCTGCTCGCGGCGATGTTCTTCGCCAATAAAGTGGGCCAGATCCTGTATGTGGGCTCTGAGGAAACCGACGAGGGCGAGCACCGTATCTACCGCGTTGTGGGTCAGGTATTCTTTGCCTCATCGGAGCGTTTCATGGACGCCTTCGATTTCAAGGAGACCGTGGAGCGGGTCACCATTGACCTGTCCCGAGCCCACTTCTGGGACATCACCGCCGTGGAGGCGCTGGACCGGGTGGTGATCAAGTTCCGCCGCGAAGGCACAGCGGTGGAGCTGATCGGTCTCAACGAGGCGAGCGCCACCATCGTCGACCGCTATGCCGTGCATGATGATCCGGCTGCGGTCGAGAAACTGATGGGAGGCCACTGATGACTCAGGGCGATAACAACAACAGGAATGACATGACCGAACAGGTAATGGCCGCCATCGACGGCTCACAGTTCTCGGAAGCGGTCTGCGACAGTGCCGCCTGGGCCAGCCAGGCGCTGGGCGTGCCGCTGACCTTCCTGCACGTGAATGACAATCATACCGCCCCCGAGGAGCAGGATCTTTCCGGCAACCTCAGCCTCGGGGCGCGTGAGCACCTGATGGAAGAGCTCTCACGCCTTGATGAGGAACGGGCCCGGGTGGCCCAGGAGCAGGGGCGGCTCATGCTGCAGGCGGCGAAGGAGCGTGCCCTTGAGGACGGTGTGGCCGAGGCCGCCACCCGCCAGCGCAACGGTACCCTGGTGGAGACCCTGGAGGAGCTGCAGAGTGAGATCCGCCTGCTGGTACTGGGTAAGCGGGGCGAGGGCGTGGACCAGGCGAGTGAGCACCTCGGCTCCAACCTCGAACGGGTCATCCGTACCCTGCATCGCCCCATACTGATGGTACCGCCGGCTTTCACCCGCCCCGAGAAGGTGATGATCGCCTTTGACGGCAGCAAAACCACGCGCAAGGGTGTGGAAATGCTGGCCCGGAGTCCTCTGTTTGAGGGGGTGACGGTGCATGTGGTGATCGTCGGCGGGGACCTGGCCGACAACCGTTCCCATCTGGACTGGGCCCTGGAGACCCTGCGTGGGGCCGGCCACGATGCCGAGGGCGCCATCCGTCCGGGCGAAGTGGAGGGCACCCTGCACGCCTACCAGGAAGAGCAGGGCATCGATATGCTGGTGATGGGCGCCTACGGCCATTCCCGCATCCGGCACCTGCTGGTGGGCAGCACCACCACGGATATGCTGCGCCGTACCCGGATACCGTTGCTGCTGCTCCGATAGGCCCGGTCTCCGGGTCAGTGCTTCAACCGGAACCATCGGGAGGGCGTATGCAGTCACCGCTTGGCATCATCGAGGGGTTCTACGGGCCACTCTGGTCCTGGCGGGAACGCCGGCGTGTGATGGAACGGCTGAGCCATTACGGCTACTCATTCTACCTCTACGCCCCCAAGGGCGATCCCCTGCTGCGTGAGCAGTGGTTTGAGCCCGTGCCCGAGGATACCCGGGCCGACATGGAAGCATTCGCCTCGGCCTGTCGGGAGCAGGGCGTCCGCTTCGGGGTCGGGTTGAGCCCGCTGGGCGCACTGGAAGCCTTTGACGACGTCATCCGCCAGGCCCTGCTCCACCGTCTGAAGACCCTCGATGGGATCGGGGTCCAGGATCTCGTGATCCAGTTTGACGATGCCCTGGCGGAGCTGCCGGATCTGGCCGCGCGCCAGGTGGAGCTGGTGCACTGGGTGCGTGAGCATTCCGCCGCCGAACGGATCATTGTCTGCCCCAGCTACTACTCCGACGATCCCATGCTGGATGCGCTCTTCGGCACCCGTCCTGAAGGCTACCTGGAGACGCTGGGCGCCTCCCTCGATGACCGCATCGAGGTATTCTGGGCGGGTGAGGAGATCTGCGCCCGCCAGTGGTCCCCGGGGCATCTGGAACGGGTGACGGAACAGCTCCAGCGCCGCCCCTTCCTGTGGGATAACTACCCGGTGAACGACAGCGCCAGCATGGTTGATCGCCTGCACCTGCGGGGCTTTACCGGCCGCCCGGCCGCGATGGGCCCACTGTGTTCCGCTCACGCCATCAACCCCGCCCTGCAGCCCACGCTTGCCTGCATTCCCGCGCTTACGCTGGCGGACAGCTATCGCCAGGGTGAGGCCTACCAGTACATGGAATCCACGCTCACGGCGATGGTCGAGGTACTCGGGGAATCCCTGGCTGCGCAGATGTTTGCGGATCTTCCGGCACTCCAGGACGCGGGGCTGGCAATGGGCAGTGTGCAGAAGCAGCATCTGCGCGCCATCTACGCCGGCTGGGAGCATCCTGCTGCGCGTGAGGTGGTGGATTGGCTGGACGGCCGGTTCAGGGGAGAGGGGGCGCCCTCGCTGTGAGGCCGCCCCGCCACAGCGTCCTATGACGCTGTGGTGATCAGAAGTTGTACTGGACAGCCGCGGAGGCCATGTCCAGATCCGTATCCTCAAGGGTGAAGCGCTCATACTGCAGGCGCAGGTCCGTATGCTCGGTCAGGGTGAGGCGGACGCCGGCGCCATAGAAGGGATCATCGCCACTGTCACTGCTGGTGATTGGGCCCAGACTGCGTTCACGGTCCCAGGAGAGGTTGCCCACTTTCGCATAGGGCGCGAATGTATCGGTCAGCGGCAATGCCACCATGCCGGAGATGGTCTGGCCGTCCGCCTCCATGTCAGCGTTGCCGTCGCTGGTTTCGCCGAAGTCGATGTGCCCGGCCTGGAGGCTGAAGATCCGGCCGAATTCGACACCGCCAAAGGCCCGCCAGGCACTGTGGTCATCCTTGAGGCGGTCGTTCTCGTTCAGAAAATCCTCATCGTCCAGCCGGTAGTAACCGATGCCGCCACCCAGGTAGGGGCGGATCTCACGGTCACCACTGGTCTGCGAAACAGCTACTGGTGTGGCGAGCGACAGGCTGATGCCGATGATTGCGATATTGAGGGTGCGTTTCATGACTCGCTTCCTCCGTGACGGGAGTTGGGTTTGAACTCTGTTTCACCTCAGGTCTTCCTGTTTTTCATTGTTTGACTCGTACGCTACCGGGGGCAGTCAGCTGTCCAAAATACAATCCATTCAGGCAGCGGTAATGGACAGGCGCTCGGTTAATCCGGGGAGGAGAAGCGGTACCATGCGCTGTGCGGGGTGGGGGACCGGTTGTGGACGGTAAGGGGGGATTAACGTCTGACAGGGCGCTGTGCGTCCTGTAATGCCTGGAACAACCCCCGGAACCCATGCCGGTTGCCTTGAACTGTGCGCACTGACACGCCGGCTTGTTGGCGTCCGTGTTAGAACTGAGCTTTACTGCATGCATCAATAGCGCGTCACCTCCAACAATAATCCGATACGACGGGGCTTTACATGAAACACACGGTGGTACTGGTCATTGCGTCGCTGGCCCTGACGGGCTGCGCTGGTGGTTACTGGCAATGGGATTCCGACGAGCGCACCACCGGATCCCAGGAGATGGAAGCGCGGGACACGGCGGAGACTGCGCAGGCATCGGAATCCGCGGAGCCGGATCGTCAGGACGATGCCGCAGCAGAGGAGAGTCAGAGCACCACCTCCGGGGCTGATACGGACACCGCGACAGAGGCGACGGCAGCCGCTGCCGAAGAGGAGGCCGGAAGCACGGAGGCCGGGGCGTCCGGAGCAGCGGATGATGAGCAGATGGCTGACGCCTCAACAGACCCGGAGCCAGCACCTGAGCCCGAGCCTGCGTCCGATCCTGAACCGGAACCGCAGCCTGAACCCGAGCCTGAGCCGGCACCTGAGCCTTCATCCGAGCCGGAGCCGGAGCCGGAGCCGGAGCCGGAGCCGGAGACTGAGACTGCATCCGCTTCTGACGCGGAGCCCGCGACCGACACCGGTGCCGAGGAGCAGGAGGTTGGGAACAATCCAGGCAGTAACCTCATGTGCAGTCTGGGTGGTGGGCCTGCGGCCTACGTCAACATGAAGCCCTCGGAACATCCACCGCTGACGGACGGTGAATACCAGCGTCTCCAGCAGCAGCTGCAGGAGCGTGCAGCGGCCGGTGAGGATGTCGCCAAGTATCGTGAGGAGATCGAACGCGGGCGTTCGGAAGGCGGTGTGATGGCCTGGTTCTACCGCTGCTGGCTGGAGACGTCCTGAACGCTGGTATCGCACTTGCATATACTGCCGGGTCATTCACCCGGCAAGGCAGGGCGGCTCCGCATTCATGGCATCCAGGCTGACGGTCTCCATTGGCCAGTGTTCCAGAAAGGGGCACAAAGGCGTTAATCAGGATTTTTACGGTGCATGCCGGCCACAGGGGTCGGAACTGGAGACCAAGGGGATCGCTGTGGCCCTGGCGGACGGCATCGGCAGCAGTGATGTCAGCCAGGTGGCCAGCCAGGCAGCAGTTACCGGGTTTTTCGAGGACTATTACGCCACGCCCGAGGCCTGGTCCGTCAGTAACGCCGCCCAGCGGGTGATTGCCGCCACCAACTCCTGGCTTCACGCCCAGACCCGCCGCAGCCAGTACCGCTACGACATGGATCGCGGCTACGTCTGTACCCTCAGTGCCCTGGTACTGAAGGGCACTTCCGCCCACCTCTTTCATGTCGGTGACAGCCGCATCTACCGGCTCCAGGGCAGCACGCTCGAGCAGCTCACCGAGGATCACCGCATCCGGGTCTCCCCGGAGGAGAGCCACCTGGCACGGGCCATGGGTGGGGATGAGCGAGTGGAGATCGATTACCAGCGTGTACGCATCGAGCCCGGTGATGTCTTTGTGCTCACGACCGATGGCGTGCATGAATTCCTGAGGCCCGCCGCCATGGCGCGGATGATCGCCGGAGGTGGGGGCGACCTTGATGGGGTGGCCCGCCAGATCGTCGATCAGGCCTACGACGAGGGCAGTGATGACAATCTGACCGTGCAGGTGGTGCGCATTGATTCGGTGCCGGAACAGGCGCAGCCCGCGGAGGCCGTACAGAACCTGATCGGACTGCCGTTTCCCCCGGTGCTGGACCCGCCCGTGATATTCGAGGGCTATCGCCTGCAGCGCCAGCTCCATGCCAGCGCCCGCAGCCATGTCTATCTGGCGGTGGTGGAAAGGACCGGCGAACGGGTCGCACTCAAGACACTGGCCACGGAGATGCGCGATGACCCGGGGCAGGTGGAGCGCTTCCTGATGGAGGAGTGGATTGCCCAGCGCATCAATCATGCGCATGTGGCCGGCGCCCGTGCGCCGCAGCAGGAACGGCACTACCTCTACACCGTCATGGAATTCATTGAGGGGCGCACCCTGGCCCAGTGGATGACCGACAACCCGCAGCCGACACTCGAGGCCGTACGGGACATCGTGGAACAGGTCGCCAGAGGGCTGCAGGCCTTCCATCGCCTGGAGATGGTGCATCGGGATCTGCGCCCGGCCAATGTCATGATCGACCAGGAGGGCACCGCCAAGCTGATTGATTTCGGCTCGACCCGGGTCCCAGGCGTCCTGGAAATGGTTCCGGTGGTCGTCGATGAGGGCCCGCTGGGCACTGCCGCCTATTCCGCGCCGGAGTATTTCCTGGAGGGGGAGGGTACGATGCGCTCGGACATCTATTCCCTGGGGGTGATCACCTACCAGATGCTGACCGGCCAGCTGCCCTACGGCACGGAGGTGGCGAAGGCCCGGAGCCGTTCTGCCATGCACCGGCTGCGTTACCAGTCGGTGCGCCTCTATAACCCGGAGCTGCCGGTCTGGCTGGATGGAGTGCTGCGAAAGGCACTGCACCCGGATCCCTACAGGCGCTACGAGGCCCTTTCGGAATTCACCTTCAATCTGCGCCACCCCGGCCGCGAGGCCTACAGCCAGGCCCCGCTGCCTCTTGTGGAGAGGGACCCGGTGCGCTTCTGGCAGGGCACGTCACTGGTCCTCGCGAGCGCGGTGGTGGCCCTCCTTGTGTTGCTGTTTGTCTGACGGCTCAGCGCTCCAGGTCGGCGTAGCGGACACCGGTCAGGTCCTCGGAGACGGACCAGAGCTTGTGGGCGACTTCCTGGTTGCGGGCCAGTCGCCTTATATTGGCTTCCGCTGGCATGCCCCAGAGCTCCTGGAAACCATGGGGGCCATAGTACTGGCCAGGCTCCGCCTGGGGTGAGGTGGCCGCGAACACGCTGGGGTAGGCCCCCTTCTCCTGGGACTGCGCGGTCACCGCGTTGAACAGGCTGTGCCCGGGAATGGTGCGCTGCAGGTTGGTCGCTGAGTAGCCCGGGTGTACAGCGATTGACTGGATGGTGTCCCGGGCGCTGCGCAGCCGCCGGTCAAACTCCAGGGCGAACATCAGGTTGGCCAGCTTGCTCTGGCCGTAGAACCGCCAGCGCTGGTAGCCCCTGCTGGCATCCAGGTTCTCGAAATCGAGGCTGCCAATGCGGTGGGCCAGGCTGCTGACGGTCACCACGCGAGCGCGCTCCGCCGCCCGCAGTCGATCCATGAGAAGGCCGGTGAGGGCGAAGTGGCCCAGATGATTGGTGCCGAACTGCATCTCGAAGCCATCCCGGGTGTACTGAAGGGGCGGCGCCATGACGCCGGCATTGTTGAGCAGTATGTCCAGCTTCGGGTAGTGGTCGTAGATGCGCTGGGCAAAGTCCCGTATCGAAGACAGGTCTGACAGGTCCAGCTGCATCAGGTTGAGGTCGACATCCGGGGCACGGGCCCGGATGTGGTCCATGGCTGACTGCCCCTTCTCCCGGTTGCGGCATGCCATGATGACGTGGGCGCCCCGTTGGGCCAGCCTGCGCGTGGATTCCAGTCCGAGCCCACTGTTGGCACCGGTAATCAGCACCGTGCGGTCCGTGAGATCCGGAATGTCCGCGGGCGTCCATGGAATGGGGTTGCGGCTCATGGATTGTCCCTCCTGTAGGTTCCTTTCCGCATCAGCCTATACAAGCGCAGAGGCCGGGGCCAGGCATGTCGGTCCTGTTATCCGCCTGTCCCCCGGTCGGCCATTCCTTTACCATGGCGGAGATTGTGCCAGCGAACGACGGAGATGGACTGAATGTTCCTTGCGATACTGATTGGCGGCCTGATCGGCTCGGCCTTCGGCCTGCCCGGTGCCCTCATCGGCGCCCTCATTGGTGGCGGCCTGGTGTACTGGGGGCGCATGAAGCTGTACCGGCGTGTACGTGAGGTCCAGTCGCGCTTCATGGAATCCGTTTTCGCGGTGATGGGGGCCGTCTGCAAGGCCGATGGTGTTGTCACCCAGGACGAGATCCAGGTGGCCGAGGCCCTGTTTGAGCGCTTCCATCTGAATGAAAGCCAGCGCGAAGCCGCCAAGGCCGCCTTCAACCGCGGTAAGGCCGATGACTTCGATCTGGATGCCGAGCTGCGTGAATTCCTGCGCCGCAGCGGTGGCCAGTCCGGCCTGCTGCAGATGTTCCTGCAGGTGCAGGTCGCCGCCGTTGCCGCGGACGGGGAAGTGCACGAGAACGAGCATGACATGCTGGTGCGCGTGGCCCGCGGGCTGGGATTGTCGGAGAGCCAGGTGGAACAGCTCGAGGCCATGCTGCGCGGTGGCGCCGCCGGCGGTGCCGCGGAACAGCAGCAGTCCCTGGAGGATGCCTACAAGGTACTGGGGGTTTCCCCGGAGGTGAGCGATGCCGAACTCAAGAAGGCCTATCGCAAGCTGATGAGCGAGAACCACCCGGACAAGCTGGCCGGGCGCGGCATGCCCGATAGCATGCGCGAGATGGCCGAAGAAAAGACCCAGGAAATCGCCAACGCGTACGACCGTATCAAGAAAGCGCGCGAACAGGCGGCCTGATTACAGCGCCACGAGAAGGGCCAGCAGCACCAGTTCCGTCAGCACGATGGCCGCGCCGAGCGCATCCCCGGTGTAACCTCCCAGTGCCCGGTGCAGCTGCCAGCCCCATAGAAGCCCGACCAGGGCCGTGGCGACCACGAAAGCCATCATCAATCCCGGCAGCCAGCAGGCAGCCACCCCGGCCAGCAGCACGCTGAACACCGTGGCCACCGTCAGCCGGGGCAACGGGAACGTATCCGCGACCGGTTTGGTCTTGCTCGTATCCGTGTCCGTCACATAGGGCATCAGCGCCATCAGGAACAACGGCGTCACGCGCGCCAGCGCCGGCGTGACCAGCAACACCACCCAGATTGGCAGGGGCGCGAGCTCCACCAGCAGCGCCACCTTCAGTGCCAGCGCCCCGACCAGCGCCACCGTCCCGTAGGTCCCGATGCGGCTGTCCTTCATGATGGTCAGACGTTTCTCCACCGTGAACCCGCCGCCCAGCGCATCCACCGCATCCGCCAGCCCATCCTCATGAAAGGCGCCGGTCAGCCAGAGGTGGAAAATCACCACCCCGATGACACTTACCACCAGCGGAAAGAACGCCGCCAGCACCTGGTACCCCAGAGCATAGAGCGCTCCCAGAACCAGTCCCGCCAGCGGGAAGTACATACTGCTCTGGTTCATCAGCTGCTGCGAATAATCAATCCGCACCGGCATCGGAATACGGCTGATGAATCCCAGACAGAGCCAGAAGGCCTGCCACTCGTGCTGCAAGGTGGTTTTCATAATGATTCCCGGTTTGTTTCCCATGTAGGAGCGAGCTTGCTCGCGATAAGACAGGAATCGCCTGCAAGCAGGCTCCTACAGTGGCGGTGCATCGATCTAGACCCTGACGGGAATCAGTGCGCCTCGTCCCAGTTCTTCCCTACACCCGCCTCAACGAGCAACGGCACCTCAAGCTGGGCCGCCCCACTCATCAGCTCCTCAAGCAACGACCCCAACTGCGACACCTGGTCCTCCCGGACCTCCACGATCAGTTCGTCGTGCACCTGCATCGTCATGCGCGCATCAAACCCGGAGTCCGCGATGCGATTCTCGACCATCACCATCGCCTTCTTGATGATGTCCGCTGCCGTGCCCTGCATGGGTGCGTTGATGGCCGTGCGCTCCGCGCCCTGGCGCAGCTGACCGTTGCGGCTGTTGATCTCCGGCAGGTAGAGGCGCCGGCCGAACAGCGTCTCCACATAGCCCTGGTCATGGGCCGTCTTGCGGATGCGGTCCATGTACTCGAGCACGCCGGGGTAACGCTCGAAATAGCGGTCGATGTAGCCCTGGGCCTCATCCCGGGGAATGCCCAGCTGGCGCCCCAGCCCCCAGGCCGACATGCCGTAGATGAGCCCGAAGTTGATGGCCTTGGCATCCCGGCGCTGGGAGTCACTCACGTCCTGACGCGCCACGCCGAAGACTTCCGAGGCCGTGGCCTTGTGGATGTCCTCACCATGGGCGAAGGCGTTCAGCAGCCCCCGGTCGCCGGACAGGTGCGCCATGATGCGCAGCTCGATCTGGGAATAGTCCGCCGCGATCAGCCGGTAGCCCTCCGGCGCGACGAAGGCCTGGCGGATGCGCCGGCCCTCCTCGGTGCGGATGGGGATGTTCTGAAGGTTCGGGTCCGAGGACGAGAGCCGCCCGGTGGCCGTCACCGCCTGGTGGTAGGAGGTGTGGATACGCCCGGTGCGTGCGTTGATCACCTCCGGCAGCCGGTCCGTGTAGGTGGACTTGAGCTTGCTCAGGCTGCGGTGCTCCAGGATCACGCGCGGCAGTTCGTAGTCCACCGCCAGTTCCTGGAGCACCGGCTCGGCCGTGGAAGGCGCTCCCTTGGGCGTCTTCTTGAGCACCGGCATGCCCAGCTTCTCATAGAAGATCTTCTGCAGCTGCTGGGGCGAGCCCAGATTGAACTCCTCGCCGGCCTGCTCCCAGGCCTGCTCCTCCAGGGCCTTCATGCGCTCGGCCAGTTCGCCACTCTGGGTGGCCAGAAGGTTGGCATCCACCAGGGTGCCGCGGTATTCCATGTGGGCCAGCACCGGCACCAGCGGCAGCTCGATGTCGTGGTAGACCGACTCCAGGGACGGGTCGTCCTTCAGGCGCGGGCGCAGCGTCTCATGGAGCTGGAAGGTGATGTCCGCATCTTCGGCGGCGTAATGGCCGGCGGTCTCCAGTTCGATCTCATCGAAGCGCTTCTGCTTGGCGCCCTTGCCGGCGATGCTCTCGAAGCTGGTGACCTCGCGCTCCAGGTAACGCTGGGCCAGGGTGCCCATGTCGTGGCGCGAGCCCGATGAGTTCAGCACGTAGGACTGGAGCATGGTGTCTTCGATGCCGCCGCGCAGGGTGATGGCGTGGTTGGCCAGCACATTGATGTCGTACTTGAGGTTCTGGCCGATCTTGACCCGTGCCGGGTCCTCCAGCAGTGGGCGCAGCTGCTCCAGTACGTCGTCGCATTCCAGCTGATCCGGTGCGCCCAGATAACTGTGCCCGAGGGGCACGTAGGCGGCGGTACCGGACTCGACGGCAAAGGAAACGCCCACGATGCGCGCGTCCATGTAATTGAGGCTGGTGGTTTCCGTGTCGAAGGCGAACGCCGGCGCATCGCGCAGCGTGGTCAGCCAGGCATCCAGCGCTTCCTGATCCAGGACAGTGTGGTAATCCGTGCTCGCCGGTGTGTTCGCGGTGTTCGGATTCTCGCCTGCGTCGGATTGCGGTTGCTCGCCGCCGCCGTTTTCCAGTTCCCGGATCCAGCCGCGGAACTCCATCTCCCGGAACTGTTCCAGCAGTTGATCCCGGTCCACCGGTTCAGGATCCAGCGCTTCCACGCTGTAGCCCAGGTCCAGCTCCGTGCGGATACGGGCCAGATCCCGGCTCAGGGGTAATTGGTCAAGGGCCGCGCGCAGGTTCTCGCCGATCTTGCCGCCCACTTCATCCGCATGGGCCATGAGGTTGTCCAGGTTGTCGTACTGCTGGAGCCACTTCACGGCCGTCTTGGGCCCGCACTTGGTTACGCCGGGAATGTTGTCCACGGTATCGCCCACCAGTGCCAGGTAGTCCACGATCTGCTCCGGCGTCACGCCGAACTTCTCGATCACGCCCTCCCGGTCCATCGTGGTCTCATTCATGGTGTTGATCAGTGAGACATGGTCGCTGACCAGCTGGGCCATGTCCTTGTCGCCGGTGGAGATGATCACGTCCACCCCCTTGTCCGTGGCCTCGTTGGCCAGGGTGCCGATGACGTCATCCGCCTCCATACCCTCTTCGATCAGCAGCGGCAGGCCCATGGCGCGGATGATGGCGTGGATGGGCTGGATCTGGCCGGCCAGCTCCTCGGGCATTTCCGGGCGGTTGGCCTTGTAGTCCTCGTACAGCTCGTGCCGGAAGGTTTTGCCGCGGGGGTCGAAGACCACGGCAATGGGGGAGCCGGGATAATCCTGCTGCAGCCGGCGGATCATGCTGATCACGCCCTTGACCGCACCCGTGGGCTGGCCGTTGGAGGTGGTCAGTGGCGGCAGGGCATGGAAGGCGCGGAACAGATAGGAAGAGCCGTCCACTAGGACGACAGGGCGGTCTTTGCTGAGCTCAATCATGGAGGTGTCGCTTCAGGGTATGGTAACGCGGAGTGTTTCAGAACGGGGGCTTTCCAGTCCAGAGGTGTCCAGGGTGGAGACGGCGAACTGGTATTCCCCTGAGGGCAGCTGCGAGGGCTGCCACTGAGTGGTGCCGGCTTGCTCAATCACCTGGACATCGAAGTCGGGGTCCCCCGACTGGCGGTAATAGACCCGGTACCCCTCGATTTCCCCGGGGTAGAGCTTGCTGCCGTCGATGCGGGTAAGCGGTGCCTCCCAGCCCAGGGTTACGGTGTTGTCCTCGTCGCTGCTGGACACGCACCCTGAAATCAGAAAGACGGGGATCAGGGCGTATAATCTCAGGCGGAATCCGAACATGGACGCCATTATGAGGTTATTTCCGGCGACTGCAACCCGCTTTTTTACACCATTAGTATGTGTATTCTAATTATTCCCCGTAGTGTGCATGGTGAAGTAATCAATGGGCGCAGGCGCGCCGAATGATCCATTCAAAGGAGGTTCATCATGAGTAAGATCCGCGATTATCAGCAGCAGGTACAGGACGTGATCGAAAAGGGCATCAACACTGTTGAGAAGCAGCACAAGACCCTGGCCGAGCGGCCCTTCGAACTTGCCGAGAAGGTTGAGCAGCAGGCCAAGAGCTACAGTGTGAAGTCCGTGCGCGCCAAGCACGACGACTACGCCAATACCGCGTACGAAACCCTGCGCGTGTGGAACCAGCGTCTGGGCGACTATGCCAACAGCCTGATCGGCCGCTTCGACAAGGAAGCAGCTCCGGCTGAGAAGCAGGCTGAGCAGAAGAGCGCCAGCAGTGCCCAGTCCGGCGCCCAGAAGAAGTCCGCATCCAGCGCCAGCAAGCAGTCCAGCGGTGCCAAGAAGAGCACCGGCGGCGCGAAGAAGCAGACTGAGAGTCAGGCTTCCGCGTAAAGCCTCAGCCTTCGGGCTGAAATGGAACGGGCAGTGGCGCGAGCCGCTGCCCGTTTTTTTATGGAATGTCAGTCGCCCATCGTGGCCAGTTCCTCGCGGGCCGTCTCTTCCTCCGGGATGGTCAGGGGTAAACTGCGCTTCTTCCCGGTCAGCTTCTCAAGGCGTTTGATCTTGTCCCGGTAGTCCTCACGGGTCTGTTCCGCCCTGCTGATCTCTTGCTGGATCTCGTTCAGCAGAGCGGTTTTTTCGGCGCGCTGGGTTTCCATCTTCTCACGCAGTGATTCCGGAACCTCCTGGCCGGTACGTTCCTGGTTGGCGGCACGTTTCTGGAGGTTCGCGATCTGCCCTTCGATATTTTTTATGTTGGCCAGCTTCAGGCGCACGGTTCCGAAGCGCTCGCGCAGCTTGCGCTGAAGGGCGCGCACCGCGTCATCCGGTGAGCTGTACTGGCGCAGCAGCCGCCGGTCCTCTTTTTTCTGTTCCTCGCGTTCCTTTTCGAGCCGTTCCTGGCGTTCGCGCTCCCGACGGCGTTCGGCCAGCTCTTCCTCGGTCGGCGGTGGCGGGACCTTCTCGATGACGCGGCCACTTTTGTTGAGCACTTCATAACCCTGTTTGAGCGCTTCCCGGGGCAGTGTGTTGCTCATGACCGTCCTGCCCTCCTCGGTCTCATACCGGTACATCTCGCCGAAGACGGGCGCGGTCAGGGTCAGGCACAGTGCAGTCAGTAACCATCGGTACATCGGGGGTTCTCTCCAGTCCGCGTGCTCACGCCACGCCGTAGGTGTCCCGGTAGCGGGCTACTTCTTCAGCATAGTCCGACATGTCCGGCAGTTCGCGCAGGTACTCCAGGATCTGGTCGAGGCTGATGATGCTCACCACCGGTATGTCGAATTCCGCCTCCACCTCCTGGATGGCGGAGCGTTCCGCCTGGCCCTTTTCCTGGCGGTCCAGAGCCACCAGGACGCCGGCCGGTGTTGCGCCTGCGGCCTGGATGCGCTCGATGGATTCACGCACGGCGGTGCCGGCGGTGATCACGTCGTCCACGATCAGGACCCGGCCTTCCAGCGGGGCGCCCACGATGTCGCCGCCCTCGCCGTGGGCCTTGTCTTCCTTGCGGTTGAAGGCCCAGGGCAGGTCCAGGCGATGGTGGGTGGCCAGTGCTGAGGCGGTGGCGGTGGCCAGGGGAATGCCCTTGTAGGCCGGGCCGAAGACCATGTCGCACTCCAGGTCACTGCGCGTCAGCGCCTGGGCATAGGCCTGGCCGAGCCGGGCCAGATCACTGCCGCGCTGGAAAAGGCCCGTATTGAAGAAATACGGGCTGGTGCGGCCGGATTTCAGTTCGAACTCCCCGAAGCGGAGCACTTTGCGGGCAATGGCGAACTCGATGAACTCTCTCTGATAGGTTTCGATCATAGGGGCCTTCGGGGTCAGCGTATTTTGTCCATTGGCAAGCATGGGTATGATACACACAAATCGATACTGGAATCATTTATGCGGGTCGTTACAGTCAGTGTCAACGGATTGCGCGAGGCAATCAGCAAGGGGTTTTTCGAGTGGCTCGCGGAGCAGGATGCGGACGTGGTGGCGGTTCAGGATCACCGGGTTCGGGTCGCGGAGATCGAGGATGATCCGGCGCTGACCCCCGAGGGCTATCAGGCCTGGTTCGTGGATGCGGAGAATCCGGAAAGCGGCGGTGTGGGGTTCTACACCCGGCATTTCCCCAAGGCCATCATCTACGGCTTCAACTACGGGCCCGGGGATATGGAGGGCCGTTATCTGCAGGCGGACTTCCAGAAACTGAGTGTGGCGTCCGTGCTGGCGCCGGCGGCCGACGAGGCCGGTGGGGAGCAGGCCCGCGACGCCTTCATGGAGGCCTTCCTGACCCATACCGGCAAGACCGCCCGGAAGCGGCGCCAGTACATCATCTGCGCCAATCTGCGCACCGCCCACCGGGACGAGGACGCCGACTCCTTCTTCCACCGCCAGCCTGTTTCCGGATTCCTGCCCCATGAACGGGCTTGGATGGACGAGCTGTTCAACCAGCAGGGCTACCTGGATGCTTTCCGCTCACTGGAGGCGGATGACAGGGCAGCGTCCTGGTGGCCGGAGTGGGCGCGCAACTGGCGTCGGGCCGCCGGCTGGCGGACGGACTACCAGATGCTGACACCGGGCCTGCACGATGCGCTTGAGGATGGCTGGATCGACACGGACGCGGGGTTCTCCGACCACGCGCCCGTGGTGATGGATTACCGCATCTCGCCGGAGTGATTACCCGGCAAGCGCGGCCTTCTGGGCCTCGAACAGCTCGTTGATGCCCTTGCGTGCCAGACCCAGCATGGCATCCAGCTCCTGCTGCTCGAACGACTCGCCTTCCGCCGTACCCTGGATCTCGATGAAGCCGCCCCTGTCCGTCATGATCACGTTCATGTCGGTCTCCGCCGAGGAATCCTCCGGATAGTCCAGGTCCAGAACGGGCGTGCCGTCATAGACGCCCACCGAAATGGCGCCGACCATCTGCTTGAGCGGGCTGCGGCTCAACCGGCCGTTGGCGACCAGGGTGTTGAGGGCATCCACCAGGGCCACACAGCCGCCGGTGATCGCCGCGGTACGGGTGCCGCCATCGGCCTGGATAACGTCGCAGTCAATCACGATGCTGTGCTCGCCCAGCGCTTCCAGGTCCACGGCCGCGCGCAGTGAGCGCCCGATCAGGCGCTGGATCTCGATGGTGCGCCCGCCCTGCTTGCCGCGGCTGGCCTCACGGCCCATGCGGTCGCCGGTGGAACGGGGCAGCATGCCGTACTCGGCGGTTACCCAGCCCTGGCCCTGGCCTTTGAGGAAGGGGGGCACTTTGTTCTCCACACTGGCGGTACAGATCACGCGGGTGTCACCGAACTCGGTCAGGACGGCCCCCTCGGCGTGCTTGGTGTAGTGGCGGGTCAGGCGAATATCGCGCAGTTGATCGGGGTTTCGGCCACTCGGGCGCATGCTCGCTCCTCAGGGTTGATGGATGGTCAGGGCGCAGAGTCTAGCATGCCAGCCGGGGTACGGGCGTGCGCTTGCCAGCGGTGATATACTGCGCGGTTCATGCTCGAGCGCAACGGGAGTGGCCATGGCCACACTGAACAGCATGACGGCGTTCGCACGCCGCCGGAGCCAGGCGGCGTGGGGCACGCTGACGTGCGAATGCCGCACCGTGAATCACCGCTATCTGGATCCATCCCTGCGTCTGCCGGAACCGCTGCGTCACCGGGAGATGGCGTACCGGGAACGCCTTGGCCTGCGTCTCTCACGGGGGCGGGTGGAACTCCAGTTCCGGCTGGAGGAGGCTGAGCGGGCGTCCGGTGAGGAGCCGGACCCGGTGGCGCTGCGCCGCCTGCGCCAGGCCATGGTCCGGGTGGAGCAGGAGATCGGGGACACGGCACCGGTCTCACCACTGGATGTCCTGCGGTGGCCGGGCGTGCTCTCCGGTGGCGAATTGCCGGAGGAAGCCGTTGTGGCAGCCGCGGACGAGCTGCTTGAGCTTACCCTTGATGACGTGGATGAGCAGCGCCGCCGGGAAGGTGAGCGCCTGGTGCCCCTGCTGGAGGAACGGCTGGGTGCCATTGAGGCGTACGTGGCGGAACTGCGTCGGAGCATGCCGGAATGGCGAGAGCAGCAGCGCCAGCGGTTGGTGGAGCGTCTGGCGGAGCTTGGAGCTGAACCGGCGGATGAGCGCCTGGCGCAGGAACTGGCAATCCTGGCCCAGAAAGCGGACGTATCCGAGGAGCTGGACCGGCTTGATGCTCATGTTGCGGAAGTCCGGGCAGCGCTGGAACAGACCGGTCCGGTGGGTCGGCGCCTGGATTTCCTGATGCAGGAACTCAACCGGGAGGCCAACACCCTCAGCAGCAAGTCCACGGCGGCGGAACTGACCCGTGTGGCGGTGGAGATCAAGGTGCTGATTGAACAGACGCGCGAACAAGTACAGAACGTGGAGTAATCCGATCATGAGCGAGCAGCCTTACCTGGGCACGCTATTTGTGGTGTCGGCGCCTTCCGGGGCGGGCAAGACCAGCCTGGTATCCCAGGCGCTGGAGCGCGACCCGGCACTGACCGTTTCGGTGTCGCACACCACACGGCCGGCGCGCCCGGGCGAGCAGGATGGCGTCAACTATCACTTCGTCACCGAGCAGGAGTTCCTGTCGCTCATGGAAGCGGGCACCTTCCTGGAGCACGCGCAGGTGTTCGACAACTACTACGGCACCTCCGGGGACTGGGTGGATGAGCAGCTTGCCGCCGGCCTGGACGTGATCCTGGAGATCGACTGGCAGGGCGCGCAGCAGATCCGGCGACTGCGCCCGCACGCTGTCTCCGTGTTCATTGTGCCGCCCTCGCCGGAAGCGCTGCGCGAGCGGCTCCAGGGGCGCGGCCAGGACAGTGACGAGGTGATCGAGCGCCGGCTGCGCGAGGCGGCTGAGGAGTGCCGGCATGTGGCCGAATACGATTACCTGGTGGTCAATGACGACTTTGAACGGGCCCTGGATGAACTGCTGGTGGTCTTCCGCGCCCAGCGCCAGTGCCTGAGCCGTCAGAGCCAGCGTCATGAGACCCTGCTGAGGGCCCTCTCCCTGGCCGATCAGTGATGGCCAGAAACCGATCACTGGGTTACACTGTGCGATCCGCAGTGACCCAAACACGAACAGAGGTACTCCATGGCACGCGTCACCGTTGAGGACTGTCTCGACCACGTCGACAACCGCTTCCAGCTTGTCATGCTCTCCACCAGGCGGGCCCGCCAGCTGGCCACCTATGGCAGTGAGCCCAAGGTTCCGCCGGAGAACGACAAGCCCACGGTTCTGGCACTGCGCGAGATTGCCGCAGGCAAGATCAGCTTCGAGAGCGTCGAAGCCGATGAGCGGGCAATGCAGGCGGAATCCGCGGAGTCGCCCTCACGCAGCACCGAGGCCGCATCCGGCGAGGAAGGCGAAGCCGCAGGCTGAAACCAGCCGGCCGTGATCCTGTAAAAACCGGGCCCGACCCGGTTTTTTTATGCCTGTACACGCTATAATCTGGGAAAAGGGAATTCGGAAACTTGCAGCAGGGCAGGGAGGAAGCCGGCTTAACACCACCTTGCGGAGCATCCTGAACAGCCGATGTCGACGATCGAGTCTCTGGCGGAACGCCTCGGAAACTACCTGGATGACCAGAAGGTCAATCAGGTACGGAGGGCCTATTTCTATGCGGAACAGGCCCATGAGGGGCAGTATCGCCGCAGTGGTGAGCGCTACATCAGCCACCCGCTGGCAGTGGCCAACATCCTCGCCCAGCTCAACCTCGATCACCAGAGCCTGATGGCGGCCATGCTGCATGACGTGATCGAGGATACGGGCATTCCCAAGGATGCCCTGATCGAGCAGTTCGGGGCACCAGTGGCCGAACTGGTGGATGGCGTCAGCAAGCTCACCCAGATCGAATTCCGCTCCCGCGCCGAGGCTCAGGCCGAGAATTTCCAGAAGATGACCCTGGCCATGGCACGCGATATCCGCGTGATCCTGGTCAAGCTGGCGGACCGGCTGCACAACATGCGCACCCTGGGGCCGCTCAACCCCGAGAAACGCCGCCGGATCGCCACCGAAACCCTCGACATCTACGCGCCCATCGCCCACCGCCTGGGTATGCACAGCCTGTGCGTGGAGCTGGAGGATCTGGGCTTTGCCGCCATGTACCCGATGCGCTCGCAGTACATCGCCAAGGCGGTGCGCAAGCTGCGGGGCGACCATCACGAGATCATCAACGAGATCCGCGCCGGACTCGAGGACAAGCTGCGTGAGCGCGAACTGCCCGGGCGTATCCTGGGGCGCGAGAAACACCTGAACTCCATCTACAACAAGATGAAGTTCAAGCACAAATCCTTTGGCGAGATCATGGACGTCTACGCCTTCCGGATCATCACCGACTCTGTGGACGACTGCTACCGCATCCTGGGCGCGGTACACAGCCTCTACAAGCCACTGCCGGGGCGCTTCAAGGACTACATCGCGATGCCCAAGGCCAACGGCTACCAGTCCCTGCACACTACCCTGTTCGGCAAACACGTGAATATCGAGATCCAGATCCGCACCGAGGAGATGGAAAGCGTGGCCAACCACGGCATCGCGGCGCACTGGATGTACAAGCACGATTCCGAGGTGGGCGAGGTCAACCAGAGGCGGGTCGACCGCTGGCTGGAAGGGCTGATGGAGATGCGTGAGCGGGCGGACGACTCGCTGGAGTTCATCGAGCACGTGAAGGTGGATCTGTTCCCGGACGAGATCTACGTGTTCACGCCCAAGGGCCGGATCATGGAGCTGCCGCGCGGGGCCACGCCCGTGGATTTCGCCTATGCCATCCATACGGACATCGGCAACGCCTGCGTCGCCTGTCGTGTGGACCGTCAGCTGGCGTCACTCAGTCAGCCGCTGCATAGCGGCCAGACGGTGGAGGTGATCACCGCGCCCGGCGCCCGGCCGAGCCCGGTCTGGCTCAACTACGTGGTGACCGGCAAGGCGCGTTCGAGCATCCGCCACGCTCTCAAGACCCAGCAGCGGCGCGAGTCCGTGGAGCTTGGCAGGCAGCTGCTCAGCCGCTCCCTGAACAGCTTCGGGTCACGCCTGGATGAGCTCGGTGACGCACGCGTCCAGCGGGTTCTGGAGCACAACCAGGTGGATAGCTTCGACCGGTTGCTGGCGGACATCGGGCTGGGCAACCGCATGGCCTACATCGTCGCCCGGCAGCTGGCACCGGATACCGGACAGGACAGCGACGCCGCGCCGGCGCTGGAGGATACCCGCGCCGGGCAGACCATGACCATTGCCGGCAGCGAGGGCTCGGTCATCCAGTTCGCGGACTGCTGCCAGCCCATTCCGGGGGACCCCATCGTGGGCCGCATGAGTTCCGGCAGCGGCATGGTGATCCACTCCGAGCGCTGCGAGAGCGTGCGCCATCTGGACGCGGACTCACCCCAGCTGGTCTATCTGAGCTGGGCCAAGGACATCACCGATGACTTCTCGGTTGAGCTGCGTGTGGAGACGGCGCGTAAGCGCGGGCTGATTGCCGAGCTGGCCAATACCGTGGCCCTGGCGGAGGCCAACCTCGAGGGGATCAACGTGGACGAGTACGACGCCCGCCACAGTGTCGTCGTCATGACCCTGCATGTGCGCGGACGTACCCAGCTGGCACGGATCATGCGGCGCATCCGCAACCTGCGCACGGTCAAATCCGTTACCCGGGTACGCCGTTGACAGCGCCGCGCCAGCGGGCGAGCATCGTGTTTTTCCGCTACAGACGACAGGAACGCCGCAACCCATGACGAACAAGTCCATTATCCAGACGGATACCGCCCCCGAAGCCATTGGCCCCTATTCCCAGGCTGTGAAGGCGGGGGATACGGTCTATCTCTCCGGCCAGATCCCGCTGGATCCGCGGACCATGGACCTGGTGCCCGGCGGCTTTGAGGAACAGGTCAAGCGGGTCTTCGAGAACCTGAAGGCCGTCTGTGAGGCCTCCGGGGGCAACATCCAGGATCTGGTCAAGCTCAATATCTACCTCACCGACATGGGCAACTTCGCCATCGTCAACGAGATCATGACCACCGTCTTCACCGAGCCCTATCCCGCGCGCGCCGCCATTGGCGTGGCGGCACTGCCCAAGGGCGCGCAGGTGGAGATGGATGCCATCATGGTGCTGAAGTAGGGTCAGACCCGGCTGAGGCAGTCCTTGACCCTGGGGCCGTCACCGCCGAAGTGGCGGGCCCAGGCCATGAAGAGTTCCCCGCACGCCAGGGCATCCTCCAACGCATTGTGCGCATTGGTTTCCGGCAGGCCGTAACGCTCGCGGCACCGGTTCAGGCGCAGGACATTCCCCGGCATTGTCTGCTCGCGCTGGAACAGGCGTTTTTTCTCCAGCACCAGTGTGTCCGCCGTGGGCTGGAACCAGTCCATGCCGAACTGTTCCCGGTAGGCGGCGCGCAGAAACCCTGTGTCCAGAGGTGCATGGTGCATGACCGGGAGGCGGTCGGTCATCGCCCTTGCCAGCATGCGTAATGCGGAGGGCAGATCCACGCCTTCGCTGCGGTCCGTGTCCCGGATGTGATGGATGGTGGCGCTGTCGCCCACCAGGTTGCGGCTGTCGATCAGCAGGTGCCGGGCCGTGTCCAGCCGGATCCGGCCGCGGTCCACCGCCACCCAGCCGAAGCTGATGATGTAGCCGGTCTTCGGGTCGAGGCCGGTGGTTTCCAGGTCGATGGCCAGCCAGTCCACCTCATCCCAGAGGGCGTTGGTGTCCGGCCAGGGGCTTGCCAGGAGGCGCTGCAGCGTCGGGTCCGGGAAGGGGTGGCGGGCATAGCGGCGCCGTGCCCGCTCCCGGCGGGCGCGGGTCAGCCACATCAGCGCATCCCCTGGCGGTAGGCCAGGCGCACCGACTTCTGGGCGCTGTCCACCAGCTGGAAGGCGTCACGCAGCTGTTCGCGGGCCAGTTTGGGCAGGTTGCGTGGGTTGCAGTAGTTGCTCAGCTCCTCGCCCTCACGGATCTGGTCCGCCTGTACCTGGAGCCGCACCTGCATCAGAAAGCGCAGGGCGTCCTGCAGGTTGCGTGCGTCATACCGGGTCATGTGCTTGCCGCGGGCCAGCTCGTCCAACCGTTCCAGCGTGTTGATGCGGTCAACCCCGGATGCCAGGGCGTGCAGCCGCACAATTTCGATGATCGGCAGCAGACCACGCTTCTTCAGGTTCAGGGTGTCCTTGTGATCGCCGTTGCGTTCCACCACGAAGCGCCGGAAGATGCCGATGGGCGGGCTGCCTTCCAGCACGTTCTCCGCCAGGGCGGCCTGGAAGATGGAGTTGGCCCGGACCCGTTCCAGCATGTGGGACTGGACCCGGCTGGTAAGAGAGGCGTCGCCGTGGACAGTGCGGAGATCGAAGGCGATGCTGATCTCCATCACATGGTGTGGGCTGAAACTGGTGACCCAGTTGTCCACGGCCTCGTACCAGCCCGTGAGCCGGCGCCGCCAGAAGGGATTGGTGGCCATGACGTTGCCATTGCAGTAGACATAGCCGCACTCATTGAGCCAGTCGCTGACCCTGGTGGCCAGCTTCTCGAACCAGGCCACGTCCTCGTCGGTGGCCTTGTCCGCGATCACCAGGCCGTTATCCTGATCGGCGTTGAGCAGCTGCTCCGCCCGCGCCTGGGAGCCGAAGCACAGCCAGGCGAAGGGCACCGGGGCCGGGCCCAGTTCGTCCAGGGCCATTTCGATCAGCCGGTTGGTTACGGTATCGCTGATGGCGGTGAGGATGTGGCTGACCTGATCCGCCGGTACCCCGGCATCCGTCCAGCGCAGCAGGAACTGGGGAATGTCGCGAAGCACCGTCTGCATGGTGGCGACCGATTCCTGGCGTGACAGGCGCTGGACGATGTAGACCGGGTCGTCCTGGCGGGCTGTGATCAGGTCCGAGGTGGTGAGGATGCCTACAGGCCTGCGGTCCTCAAGCACCGGAAGGTGGTGCATGCGGTGGCGGGTCATCAGCAGGGTGGCGTCAAACAGGGTCGCCTTACGCTCGAGGCTCACCGGGTCCGCCGTCATGATTTCGGAAACCGGGGTGTCCGGCGAACGGCGCGCCGCCAGTACCCGGCTGCGGAGGTCGCGGTCGGTGACGATCCCGGTCGGCCGTTCCTCCTCCGTGATGACGACGCTCCCGACCTGCTCGTCGCGCATCCGCGCGGCAAGCTCGCTGGCGTGCGTGTCCGCTCGGGCGGTGACGACTTCGGTCCGCATCAGATCTGACACAGTCATCGTATCCACGTGACGGGTCGTCTCGGGAGGCGATATATCGTCCAACCGATTCCAGCCGGGTGCTAATCGTGAACGGTGGTCATCGAGACAATACTTAAACCGGCGGACCAGTCCGGCACCACCGACACGGAGCAGCAATGACAACCACCGACCGATGACGATGTCCGCTCCGTCGAGCGACGAGAGAGACCGGAACCGCAGCGAGACCCGTATCGTTCGCGTCGACGGAGAACGAGAGATCGCGTACGCGGAGTACGGCCGATCGAACGGAACCCCGCTCGTCTTCTTCCATGGAACGCCGGGATCCCGTCGCCTCGGGGCGCTGCTCGATCGCGCCGCTCGGAGGCACGACGTCCGCGTACTCGCCCCTGAGAGGCCCGGATACGGTCGTTCATCGCCGTGGCCGAACCGATCGGTCGCCGACGCCGCCGAGTTCGTCACGCCGGTACTCGACGACGCGGGCGTGGACACCGCGCGGCTCGTCGCGTTCTCGGGTGGGGGCCCGTACGCTCTTTCGACGGCGGGAGCACACCCCGAACGGGGCGACCAC